>DATKWU010000005.1 GCA_035529375.1 Patescibacteria group bacterium | reverse complement strand
TGAGCGGGGTAGTGTACGGTGGCACGTGAGGCTCATAACCTCACAGACTAGGTTCAACTCCTAGCCCCGCAACCAGGCAGGGTAGCTCAGTTGGTTAGAGCATCGGATTCATAAACCGAAGGTCGTGGGTTCGAATCCCACCCCTGCTACTTGACAAGCTTGGGAGTTAAAAATAGAATAGAGACACTATGGTAGGAAAAATCAAGGAAATGATCCTTTCTTGGTGGGGTAAACTAACCGGTAAATAACCGCCGGGGAGTTTGGTGTTTGAAAAAGTAACTCGCTGAGCGGCGGCGAGTTTTTTAGTGGCAGATAATTTAGGCCCGTGATGTCAATGGTAGCATAGCGGTCTCCAAAACCGCTCGTGGAGGTTCGAATCCTCCCGGGCCTGCTTAAAAATGAAAAAACGAGTTTTTTCTGGAACCAGACCGACCGGTAGGTTGCACTTGGGCAACTACTTGGGTGGTATTAAAGGCTATATTATCCTTCAAGAGAGGGGAGATTTAGACTGCATTTACAGTGTAGTGGATTTACATGGGATTATGTCTCCTTATAATCCCAAAACTTTGCAAGAAGATATTAGGCAGGTCGTTTTAGATTATCTAGCGGCCGGGCTGGACCCTAAGAAATGTCACATTATGATTCAATCGCAAATACCCGAGCATATAGAGTTAGCGTTTTTGTTTTCAACGATTTGTCCCGTCTCTCGTTTAGAGCAACTGCCCACTTACAAAGAAAAGAAACTGGAACAGCCCGATTATATCAATATGGGCTTGTTGTATTATCCTATTTTAATGGCTGCTGATATTCTCATTTACAAAGCTGAATTAGTGCCTGCGGGAAGAGATAATGTTCCTCATATTGAGTTTACCCGAGAGATTGCCCGTAAGTTTAACAGAATGTTTAAACCAATGTTTCCTGAGACAAAACGATTTGTTACTAAAGGAGAATTGGTTCATTCTTTATTGGGAAGTGGCAAAATGAGTAAATCTGTCAAAGGGAGTTATATTGAGTTAGCTGATGATTTGAGAATAATTAAGGCTAAATTAGCTAAGGCACCCACTGATAAAGGTCAAGGAAAAACAGTTCCCAGAGAGGGAAGAGTAGCTAATTTACTTCAACTAGTTGAATTGTTTATGGACAAGAAGGCTCGTCAGACTTATGAGAAACAATATTTAGGTAAAGGGATTAAATATGCTGAATTAAAAGAAAAACTGGCCGAAGCTATTTTTAAAGAGCTTAAACCAATTCAGGAGCGGAGAAAGTATTACGAGGAGCATCCTGAAGAAGTAGCTAAAATTCTTGAAGAAGGTCGAAAATATTGTTCAAAGATTGCTAAACAAACTCTTCGAGAGACTAAAAAGGCGATGGGTTTACTATGAGTTTAATTTCTTTTTCTGAATTTCAGCGTCTTGATTTGCGAATTGGTAAGGTTCTTGAAGCTGAAAAAATTGCTGAGAGTCGGAGTTTGATTAGACTGAAGGTTGATCTAGGGGAAAAAGAGCCCAGAACTATTTTGGCAGGTATTGCCGAGTGGTACCAGCCAGAAGATTTGGTTAAGAAAAATTTTATCTTTGTGGCCAATCTTGAACCTAAAAAGATGATGGGTGAAGAGAGCCAGGGAATGATTTTGTGTGCCGATTTTGAAAATAAAGCCGTTCTTATTCAGGCTCCTGAAGTTTCTCCAGGAACAATTGTGAGATAAGACTAAGATTGTTATTAGGCTTAAATTTTGGTAAAATTACTCTGTGGAAGTAAAAATTGTTGATATTAACGAGAAAAACTTCAAAGAAATTCCTCGAACCGCTGACCGTCGTTATAATTGTCAAGAATGTTTTTTTTGGATGGGTAAAAAAGATGGTAAGCTTGATTTGGTTAAACAAAAAAAGAAATGGTTTTTGAGAAAAGCAGATAAATATGGTAGTTTAGGTAAGCTTTTACTTTGGGGCAAAAGACAAAAAGCCATAGGTTATATTCAATTTGGGCCCATTAATGATTTTGAGACAGCCAAGATTTTTTACAAGGATATGGCGCCAATTCCTCGGAATGGTTGGTGTATTACCTGTGTGACCATTGATACTAATTATCGGAGCAAGGGATTGGCCAAACGTTTGATTAGAATCGTTCTTCGTGATCTCAAAAGGAGAGGAGTGAGAACGGTTGATGCTTACCCTGTTAAACAGTTAAAATCACTTAATCAAGTTCCTTGTGGGCCGGTAGCGCTCTGGAAAGAACTAGGTTTTGAAAAAGTTTTTAAAGCCGCCACGAAAAAGAAAATTATTCGTCATGATAACGTGGTCATGCGAAAAAAATTAAAATGATGAAAAACAAATTAGTTTTTAAACCAACAAAAAAATTTCAATTCAAGTTCAAGCTGAATCTTAAAAGCTTACTTATTTGGGGGGTAGTGGTTCTGATTATTGCCTCTTTTTTCGTTTCTTTCCGCGGTGAATCGGTTACCAATGAAGAAATTCCTCTTTCCCAGGTAATTAACGATATTAAACAAGGGAAAATTAAAGAAGTTGAGGTTGTTGATAATCAGCTTAATCTCACCTACGAAGAAGAAAAGATAATGACTTCACGCAAAGAACCAGGAATTAGCTTAACAGAAATCCTTCAACAAGAAGGGATTGAGCCAGAAAAAGTGGAAATAAAAATCAAAGACACAAGTCTTTCCAAGGCTTGGGTAGAGATTCTAGCGACTCTTCTACCACTTGGTTTAATGGTTGTTTTTTTCTTTTTTATCTTTCGCCAGGCTCGAGGTGCTCAAGACTCTATTTTTTCTTTTGGTCGCTCTCGGGCTAAATTATTTGCCAAAGGCAGGCAGACATTTACTTTTAATGACGTCGCCGGAGTCGAGGAAGCGAAAAGTGAACTAGAAGAAGTGGTTGATTTTTTGAAACATCCAGGGAAATATCGTCGCTTAGGGGCGAGGACACCTAAAGGGGTTTTATTAATTGGCCCTTCCGGAACGGGTAAGACTTTATTAGCAAAGGCGGTTGCTGGCGAAGTAGGCGTCCCTTTTTTCTCTATGGCTGGCTCAGAGTTTATGGAAATGTTAGTTGGGGTTGGAGCCAGCCGAGTAAGAGATTTGTTTGAAAACGCTAAAAAAGCAGCTCCTGCCATTATTTTTATTGATGAGATTGATGCCATAGGCAGACAGCGAGGTATGGGCATTGCTGGTGGTGGTCATGATGAGCGAGAACAGACATTAAACCAGATCTTAGTGGAAATGGATGGTTTTACGCCCAATGATAATGTGCTCGTTTTGGCAGCGACTAATCGAGGTGATTTGTTGGATCCAGCTTTGCTTCGTCCCGGCAGATTTGATCGTCGGGTGACTCTTGATATGCCTGATATTGAAGATCGTGAAGCGATTATTAAGATTCATGCTCGAGGTAAACCTTTTGTTAAAGGCATTTTTTGGAAAAGAGTCGCCAAAAGAACGGTGGGTTTTTCTGGTGCCGATATCGAAAACATGTTAAACGAAGCGGCGATTTTAGTCGCCCGCCAGAATAAGAAGGCGATTAGTATGGATGAAATTGAGGAAGCGGCCACTAAAGTTAAACTTGGGCCGGAAAAGAAACGACTCCAGTCAGATGAAGAAAGAAAGATGACGGCTTATCATGAAGCTGGTCACGCCATTGTTACTCATATGTTAACTCATATGGATCCGGTTCATCGGGTTTCGATTGTTTCCCGAGGGATTGCCCTAGGCTTTACCCTAATTCCACCCCAAAAAGATCGCTACAATGAGACCCGTTCTCATCTTTTAGAAACGGTTGCTTCTTTATTAGGTGGTCGGGCAGCCGAAGAAATGATTTTCAATGAATTTACAGCGGGGGCGGCTTCAGATATTGATAAAGCTACCAGAATTGCTCGGAGTATGGTAATTGATTTTGGGATGAGCAAGTTAGGGCCAATTTTTCTTGGTCCCCAGGTGGAAACGACGGAATACGGTCATTCTTGGGTTCAACCCTCAGAATTGAGTCCTCAAATGAAGGCTAAAGTCGATCAGGAAATAAAGCGAATAATTGATGAAGGTTACAAGAAGGCTTTAGAAATTATTAAGAAAAACAGAAAAAAACTTGATTTAATTGCTAAAAAACTTCTTGAACAAGAGACAATTGATGAAGAGGAATTTGAGAAATTAATTGGGAAGAAAAAATAAGAGGTGATACGAAATGAAACGCCTCGTCTTAATCGACGGTCACGCGATTATCCACCGAGCTTACTATGCTTTTCCCACGACTCTAAAAACTCATCATGGTGAGATTGTCAATGCTGTTTATGGCTTCACCCGAATGCTTTTGAATGTTCTTAAAGATCTCCATCCAGAATATGTGGCTGTGGCTTTTGATTTACCCAAGCCGACTTTTAGACATAAAGAATTTCTTGGTTATCAAGCTCAGCGGCCTAAGATGGAGGAGGAGTTAGAGAATCAACTTGAGCGGGTTTTTCAAGTTGTCAGGACTCTTAATATGCCTATCTTTGCGGTGGAGGGTTATGAAGCTGATGATGTTATTGGGACTTTAGCCAATCAAGCCGCCAAGAGGCGATTAGAGGCAATGATTGTGACTGGTGATAAGGATTTATTACAATTGGTTAAGCCGCGAGTAAAAATCTATGCTTCCCAAAAAGGCTTTTCTAGACCAATAATCTTTGATCCAAAAAAAGTTAAAAAAGAAATGGGGATTAAACCTGATCAAGTGATTGATTATAAAGCTTTAATCGGTGATGCTTCTGATAACTATCCTGGTGTTCCGGGGATAGGTCCAAAAACGGCCGTGATCTTGCTTAACCAATATCAAGATTTGGATACTATTTATAATAATCTTAATAAACTCAAGCCAAGAACCGCTAAACTTTTGACTGAGGGAGCCGAAAGCGCCGCTCTTTCAAGGAAATTAGCGACGATTGTGACTAAGGTGCCAATCAAACTCAATCTTAAGGCTTGTAAACTTCATGATTATGATCAAGAAAAGACGATTAAGCTTTTTCAGGAATTAGGTTTTAAGAGTTTAATCAATAAATTACCAGGGATGGAAATCAAAGAAAAAAAGAAGGAAAATAAAAATAAACAAATGGAGCTTTTATAAATGAAAGTAGCTTTAGTTCATGATTATCTGAGGGAGTATGGTGGAGCGGAAAGAGTTTTAATGGCCTTGCATGAGATTTGGCCTGAGGCGCCGATTTTTACCGCCTTTCAGCGTAAAAATTCAGTGGCAGGTAAAGCTTTTGCTCATACTAAAGTCAAGGAATCCTGGTTAGCGCTCCTGATTAAGTATCAAAATCTTTACAGTCCTTTTAGATTTTTAACGCCTCTAATCTGGAAAAGCTTTAATTTTAAGGATTATGATTTGGTGATTACTTCTGCCTCTTGGTATATTACTCGCGGTTTTCGCTTAGGACCAAAAACAAAGGTAATTTGCTATTGTCACACTCCACCTCGTTATCTTTATGGTTATCCGACTTCTATTGAATGGCGACGTTATTGGCCGATACGGATCTACGCCACCATTATTAATCATTTCCTGAGACCTTACGATTACCAATCAGCTCAACAAGTAGACGAGTTTCTTGTTAATTCGCAGAATGTGGCTAATCGGGTTAAGAAGTTTTATGGTCGTGATTCAACCATTATCTATCCGCCAGTTGAAGTCAAGAAAATTGAACAAGCAACCAAAAATCTTAAACCTCAAGATTATTATTTAATTGCTTCTCGCTTGGTGGGTGCTAAAGGAATAGAGTTAGCGATTAAAGCCGCCAAAAAAGCCAAAGTTCCTTTAAAAATTATTGGTGAGCCAGTTGGTATGTATTGGATTGGTGGTAAACTAGAGAAGTTAAAGACTAAAGGAGTTGAATTCTTAGGTTGGATTCCTGATGAAGAACTTTATCATTATTATGGTCAATGTAAAACCTTTTTGGCTTTAGAAACAGACGCTGATTTCGGGATGACGCCAGTAGAAGCCATGGCGGCTGGCCGGCCGGTTATTGCTTTTCGAGGTGGCGGCTATCTAGAATCAGTAATTGAGGGTAAAACAGGTGAATTTTTTGACAAGCAGACGGTAGCAAGTTTAGCTAAGGTTCTAAGAGATTTTAAGCCAAAGAAATATAAGCCTAAAGATTGTCGTCAACAAGCGAGAAAATTTTCTAAAGAAAGGTTTAAAAAAGAGATAAAGGAATTTGTCAAAAATCATGCCTGAATTACCAGAAGTAGAAACCATTAAAAGGGATTTATCAAAACTGATTGTTGGTCATAAGATTTTAGGGATTACAACTGATTCACCTAAACAAGTTCAGCCTTCATTAACCGTGGTTAAAAAAGCAATCGTTGGAGCAAAGGTTAAGAGGATTAAGAGAAGGGCCAAACTCTTGCAGATTTTTCTTTCTAATGGTCAAATTTTAGCGATTCATCTCAAAATGACTGGTCGGCTTTTAGTCAGGAAAAAGGATTTTCCTAAAGATGATTGGCAACATGTCATTATTTCTTTAAGTGGTAATCAAGAACTTCGGTTTGCTGATTTGAGAAAATTTGGTTGGGTGAAGTTGATCAAAGATAAAAAAGAGTTAGAGAAGTTATTAGCTGAATTTGGACCAGAGCCTTTAGATGATCTTGATTTAAAGAAGTTTAGAGCAATTTTAGCTTCATCTGGTCGACCAGTAAAAATTATTTTAATGGATCAAAAAAAGATTTCTGGTGTTGGGAATATTTATGCTAATGATGCCTTATTTTTAGCTAAGATTGATCCCCGCCGACCCGCTAAGAAAATTTCTGATCAAGAAGCCAAAAAGCTTCTTCAGGTAATTGAAAAGGTCCTTAAAGCTGGGATTAAATATCGGGGCGCTTCTGATCAGTATTATTTAGATGCTTTGGGTCGAAAAGGGGCTTATCAAGAGCATTTTTTGACTTATGGCCGGGAAGGAAAAAAATGTTTTGATTGTGACGGTAAAGTTAAGAAAATTAAACTTGGTGGTCGGGGAACATTTTTTTGTCCAAAGTGTCAAAAATAGGCAGAGACTGATATAATAGAGAGGTGATTCTTAAGTCTCTTCAACTCCAGAATTTCCGCTCTTATAAAGACCAAACATTTGAATTTTCTGATGGTGTAAGTTTAGTGGTTGGTCCCAATACTTCAGGAAAAACCAATTTATTAGAAGCCGTTTATTTATTAACCAGCGGTAAGTCTTTTCGGGCTCAAATTGAAGAAGAAATGATTAGTTATAAGCGGGAATTAGCTCGAGTTAAAGGTGAAATTAGCATTGATAAGGAAACAGAGGAGTTAGAAATCTTACTAACGAGTGGCCAAGTTGGTAATAAGCGGACAACCAAAAAACAGTATTTAATTAATGGAGTTAAAAAACGACAAATGGATTTCGTCGGTCACTTAAATTGCGTTTTTTTTGGACCAGAAGATTTGGAATTGGTAATTAGCAGTCCTTCTGTGCGTCGAGACTATTTGGATTCGGTCTTAGAACAAATTGACCGTGAGTATCGTCGGGCTAGTCTTTCTTACAAAAAAAGTTTGAGACAGAGAAACAGACTTTTGGAGCAAATTCGGGATAAAGGTCGGGCCAGAGCCAGTTTGTTTTTGTGGGACAAATTACTCTTAGAAAATGGGGAAATTATTAGCCAAAAAAGAAGAGAATTAATCGATTTTATTAATCAACAACCTGATTATTTTGGTGACTTAATTATTGACTATGATAGAAGTCTCCTTTCACCTCAACGTTTAAAGAAATATCAGTATAAGGAAATTGCCTCTGGGATGACCTTAATTGGACCGCATCGTGATGATTTTACTCTTAAGATGGTTAATGGTGGCGAAGAACGAAATTTACATCTTTACGGTTCAAGAGGGGAGCAAAGGACGGCTGTTTTTAGTCTTAAGTTGGCCGAACTAGAATTTGTCGCCGAAAAAATTAACCAACGGCCCTTGCTTTTATTAGATGATATTTTCTCTGAGCTTGATCATGAGCGTAGGCAGCATTTAGTGGAAGTGATTCCTAAACAACAAACGATTATAACGACGACTGATGTTCATTTAATTGAACCAGCTTACAGAAGAAAAGTAAAAATGATAAAGTTAAGCTAATGAAAGAGTTTGTTTTAAAAAAAGGCCAGCTTTATCAACCCAAATCAGGTTTAAGAAAAGGCGAAAACGGCCAAGTAGTGATTATTGGCGGGTCATCGTTATTCCATGGCGCCCCACTTTTGTCTTTAAAAGTGGCTTCAAGAATAGTTGATATGGTCTTTTTTGCTACCCCTGAACCTTCAGTTGGTAAAGTGGCTGAGAATTTCAAAAGTAAACTCTTTTCTTTTATTTGGGTTCCTTGGGGAGAAGTAGGCGACTATATTAAAAAATCAGATGCAGTTTTAATTGGTCCTGGTTTAATGAGGTATCGTCGGGAAGGAAAAAAGAGTTTCGATGATTTAGGCAAAAAGTCAAAAGAAATCACCGAAAAATTATTATCTCAATTCCCAAATAAAAAATGGATAATTGACGCCGGCGCTCTTCAGGTAATGGAGACCAAATTTATTCCTAAAAAGGCCATTTTGACACCCAATAAAAGAGAATATGAACTTCCTTTTGGCGGAATGAAGCCTCAAGAAGTAGCTAAGAGATATCAATGTATTCTTGTTTGTAAGAACCGAGAAACAATTATCTGTTCTCCTGAGAAAAGTCAAATAATTAAAAGCAAAGAAATTCCTTTAACTAAAGGTGGCATTGGTGATGTTTTGGCTGGTTTAGTAGTCGCTTTGTTAGCTAAAAATCCGCCTTTTTTATCAGCCTGTGCTTCATCCTGGTTGATGATGAAAGTTATAAATGAACTCTTTGAAGAAGTGGGGACTAGTTTCAATGCTGATGATTTGGTTAATAAAATCCCAAAAATTCTGAAGAAATATGCCAGCAGTAATTAATTATAAAATTTGCGATTTGGCTCCTGAATGTGGAGGGATAGAAATTTGCCCTGTTGGAGCTTTTTTTTGGAATAAGAAAACCAAAAGACCTGATGTTGATAACAAGAAATGTGTCTCTTGTGGGGTGTGTGCGCGAGAGTGTCCGGTTAATGCGATTTTGATAGCCAAAACCGAAGAAGAATACCAAAAGCTTTTAGAGAAAGTAAAAAAAGATCTTAGGTCAGAAAAAGAACTTTGGCAAGAAAGACTGGGTTGTCAGCCTGGGAGAACACCACCTTTAGCAAGGGTAATTACGCCTAAAAATTTTACTCAGGAAGTACTCGAGGATAAAAAACTGGTGATTCTAGATGTTTGGAGCGAAGAAACACTTGATTGTCGTTATTATTCGCTTCTATGGAATGATCTTGGATTATCAAATGAAATCAAGTTTAAAAAATTAGACGGAGGTAAATATTACAAATTTATCCAAAAATTAAAGATAACTAAATTACCCACGCTTTTACTTTTTAGACGAGGAAGAGAAATTGGGAGAAGGGAAGGATATATTTACTCTAAGGACAAAGGAGAAGTTAGAAATTTATTTAGGAAACTTTTGAGGCAGTAATATTTATTTTTTCTTCCTTGATATTTCTTGCAAATAATGCGATAATAATCTCAGTGTACGTTCCTAAGTTTATCATCACCAATGATATCTTGGCAAATATCGGTTTAGTTGAAGCCGCTAAAGAAGTCATTGAAAACGCTCCCCTGATTCCTATTTATGAATCTCGTTTCAAGAAAGATGCTCTTTTGCGGACCGTTCATCATGGGACTCATATTGAAGGCAATGATTTGACTTTAAGTGAAACCCGCAAAGCTATTGAAGGAGAAGAATTTGTGGCTCGGGAAAGAGACATTCAGGAGGTAATTAATTATCGAAATGTCCTTAGATACCTTGATAGTTTGAAAAAGAAACTGTCTGATAAAGAACACTATTCACAAGAAATGATTAAGGAGATTAATCGGATTGCTTGTGAACGAATTATTACTGATGGTCGGGCCGGTCAATATCGCCAGACTCAAGTCATCCTCAGAAACAGCGCCACTGGTGAAATTACTTTTCGACCACCACCAGCGATTGAGGTACTTTTTTTAATCGAGGATTTTTTTAATTGGTTAAATTCAGCTGAAGCTAAAAAAATCCACCCGGTAATCCGGGCGGGCGTTGCTCACCATTATTTGGTGAGCATTCACCCCTTTATTGAGGCCAACGGGCGGACGACTCGAGCCTTTGCCACTTTGATTTTATTTGCCGAAGGCTATGATATTAAAAAATTCTTTTCCCTTGAAGACTATTTTGACAAAGACGCGGCTCGTTACTACCAATCATTAATGGTGGTTGACAAACAACACCGAGATTTAACCAAAAGGGATTTAACTCCTTGGTTAGAATATTTTACCCAGGCGATGGGGGTTGAGCTGACCAGAATCAAGGAGAAAGTCAGACGGCTTTCAGTCGATATTAAGATAAAAAGTCGGGTTGGCAAACAAGTGCCTCTCAATGAACGCCAAATCAAATTAATAGAATATTTGGAAGAACATGGATCAATCACAACAACCGAGGCGAGAAAAGTGGCTCCTGATTATTCTGATGATACTTTAGTTCGTGATTTTAATTACTTTACTAAAAAGAATCTTGTTAAAAAGCAAGGCAGAACTAAAGCAGCTAGATATATTCTAAAATGAGCCTAACTGAACCCCAGTTTTTATACATGATGTTAATTTTACCCAGTCTTTTTGGTTTGACTTTGATTGGTGAGGGGATTGTTAAGATTTACCGAGAGGAAGTTCAGGGTTGGATCTCGATTGTCTTTGGTGGCTTTTTTATCCTTTTGACGATTATTGTCTATTTTTACTTTACCCAGATTTAATTTAGGAGAATGAAATTTAAACAATTAGCAACTTATTTTTCTCAGTTAGAAACGACTAGTTCTCGAAATAAAATCACCGAGATTTTGGCTGATCTATTCAAAAAAGCAGACAAGAATGAAGTTGATAAAATTTGTTATCTTTCTTTGGGTCGGCTAGCTCCTATTTATGCCGGCATTGAATTTAATCTTGCCGATAAAATGATGATTAGGGTGATTGCCCAAGCCTATCAATTAAGAGTAGAGAAGGTGAGAAGGGAATATAAAAAGGTTGGTGATTTAGGTGAAGTGGCTAAGAAGTTTGATAAAAAAGAGAAGCCGAAGCCTTTATCGGTTAATCAAGTTTATGAGCGACTCTACCAAATTGCTCAAGATGCTGGCGAAGGATCGGTTGAACGGAAGATAAAAAACCTGGCCCAGCTTCTTGATGACCTTGATGGTGAAAGTGTTAAGTATATTGTCCGGATCCCTCTTGGCAGATTAAGACTGGGTTTTTCTGATTTGACCATTCTTGATGTTTTATCCTGGATGATAACTGGGGATAAAACTAACAGGCAGGTGATTGAAGAGGCTTACAATGATCGGGCTGATGTTGGTCAAATCGCCAAAATAGTGAAAAGCAAAGGGCTGAAGGGTTTAAAGAAGATTAATCTTCAAATTGGCGTGCCGGTCATGCCGGCCCTTTGTCAACGTTTGCCCACGGCTGAAGAGATGGTCAAAAAACTTGGCAAGATGGCGGTTGAACCAAAATATGACGGTACTCGTCTTCAGGTTCATTTTAGTAGGAAGAAAAAATGGGAACAAAAAAAAGACCAGTTAGCTTTTGATTTCCAGCCCAAGGGTTTTGTTAGAACTTTTACCCGTAATTTAGAGAACACGACCAATATGTTTCCTGATTTAGTGGCGGCGGTTTTTAAGGAAGTTAAGGCTAAAGAAGCGATTTTGGATTGTGAAGCAATTGGTTATGATCCAAAAACCGATAAGTTTTTGCCCTTTCAGGAAACAATCAAAAGAAAAAGAAAATATGGGATTGGGAGGAAGGCCAAAGAAATCCCCCTGAAGTTTTTCTGTTTTGATGTTTTGTATAAAGATGGTCAGACTTTATTAAAGACATCTTTTGACAAACGGAGGGCAATTCTAGAAAAGATTCTTTCCGAAAAGAATAAAATTCTTATTCTCACCCCTCAAATAGTGACAGAAGATGCCCAAAAACTAAGGGAATACCATGATAAACAGATTAAAAAAGGTTTGGAAGGAGTCGTTGTTAAAAAATGGTATGAAGCTTATGATCCGGGCCGACGAGGTTATACTTGGGTGAAGTTCAAGCAGGAAAAAGGCAAAAAAGGAGGTGGTTTAACTGATACCCTTGATTGTGTTGTCATGGGCTACTACAAGGGTAAAGGCAAGCGGACCGAGTTTGGTCTAGGAGCCTTCTTGGTAGGAGTAAGGAATGGGGGAAAATTCTTGACTATTTCTAAGATTGGTACTGGTTTAACTGATGACCAATGGCGAGAAATGTATCAACGTTGTCGTCAAGTAAAAGTTAAAGAGAAACCAAAGGAATATCAAGTCAATAAAAATTTGGTGCCTGATAGCTGGTGTTCACCTAGGATTATGGTCGAAATTGAGGCAGATAATATTACTAAATCACCAATACATGCGGCTCAGTATGCCTTACGCTTTCCGAGACTGGTAAGGTTTCGAGATGATAAATCTTCTAGTGAGACGACGACCTTAAAAGAGGCAGAAAAGCTCTATCAGCTCCAAAAATAGTTATGCTACAATAGCTTTGTGTTAGAAAAGAATTTTAGTAGTATCGGTTTAACTTCAGAAGAAGCTCAAAAGAGATTAAAGGAATTTGGCCCCAATCAATTGGATAAGAAAAAAGATTTTTCTTCTTTAAAAGTTTTTCTTTCTCAATTCAAATCTCCCTTAGTTTATATTTTGGTTTTTGCCGGGATTGTTACTTTCTTTCTACGGGAGTTCAGTGATTCAATCGTTATCTTTGCAGCCGTTTTTTTGAACACAGCTTTGGGTTTTTATCAGGAAAGAAAAGCCCAAAAATCATTGGCAGCCCTCCATTCTCTTCTATCTTTAAAGGCAGAAGTTATCCGCAACGGCAAACAACAGGAGATCGAAGCGACTGAAATTGTTCCTGGGGATTTAGTGGTTTTGACCATCGGCTCACGGGTTCCAGCTGATGGGATTTTAACTGAAGCGACTGATTTTTCGGTTAACGAAGCGATTTTAACCGGAGAGTCTTTACCAGTGGATAAAAAATCGAGTCAAAACATAGAGAAAGCTGAAAAAGAAAACAAGGTTTTTATGGGAACAACGGTGGTTACAGGAATTGCCAAGATGCAAGTCAGTCAAACCGGAATGGCTACGGAAATGGGCAAGATAGGCAAGAGTTTGGAAGAGGTTGAGGAAGAGGAAACGCCACTTCAGGTTCAACTGGCTAGATTAGCCAAAATTTTAGCCTTAATCGTTGGCTTTATAACCTTGGCAATCTTTTTGCTAGGTGAATTTTTAGGTTACGAACTCTTAGAAATGTTTACAATAAGCGTGGCGATTGCTGTGGCCGCCATTCCTGAAGGCTTAATCGTTACCTTGACGGTTATTTTGGCTCTAGGGATGCAGCGCATTTTAAAAAGAAAAGCGATTGTGAGAAAGTTAGTCGCGGCTGAAACTTTAGGTTCAGTCTCGGTTATTTGCGCTGACAAGACCGGTACCTTAACTGAAGGTGAGCTTAAGGTGGTTAATGATGATTTTATTGATAGAGAATTAGGTCTAAAATCAGCCATTCTTTGTAATGATATGCGTGATCCCTTAGAAGTGGCCATGTGGAACTGGGCGGAAAAAGAAGTTAAGAGAGGTAATGGTGTTAAGGAAATTCAAAAAGAATATCCTCGTTTAGATGAAATTCCTTTTTCTCCAAGCTCTAAATATATTGCCACGCTCCATCCGGGGCTTTTAATTATTTCTGGAGCTCCGGAAGTAATTTTAAGCCGATGTCAGATTTCTCCAAAGCAGAATAAAGAATGGCAAAAGAAATTTAACGATTATGGCAAGAGAAGTTATCGATTAGTTGGTTTTGGCTATCAACAATTCAAAGGTAAAAAAGAAGAAATAAAGGAGGCGGATTTAAAAAACTGTCAGTGGTTGGGGCTGCTTGTTTATGAAGATCCAGTGAGAGAGGGAGTTAAGGGAGCTTTGGAGGAATGTCAACGAGCTGGAATTAAAGTAAAGGTGATTACTGGCGATTATGCGCCAACAGCAATCGCCGTTTTGAAACAACTTGGTTTACAAGTTGAACCTAAAACTCAACTGATTGAAGGAGCTGATTTAGAGAAAATTTCGGAAAAAGAGTTAAGAAAGAGGGTAGAAAAAATAGTCCTTTTTGCTCGGGTTAATCCTCAACAGAAACTGAAAATAGTTAAGGCTCTTAAAGACAATGGTGAAGTGGTAGCGATGACTGGAGATGGAGTTAACGATGCTCCGGCTCTAAAACAAGCGGATATCGGGATTGTTGTCGGCGAGGCCTCAGATGTCGCCAAAGAAACCGCTGATATGGTTTTGTTAGATTCTGAGTTTTCTACTATTGTTCAGGCGATTGAAGAGGGGAGAAATATCTTCGAGAATATCAAAAAAGTCGTTCTTTATCTCTTTTCTGATAGTTTTACTGAAATTATTCTAATTGGTGGCTCGCTTCTTCTTAAGCTACCGTTGCCGGTAACGGCGGTTCAGATTCTTTGGGTTAATCTGGTTGAAGATAGCTTGCCGGCTGTTGCCCTAGCCTTTGAGCCAGAAGAAGAAGGGTTGATGAATGAATTGCCGCGGCCGCGAGGAGCACCAATTTTGGACTTTGAACTAAAAGTCTTAATTTTTATTATTGGTATTTCTACTGATTTGATTCTACTGGGTCTTTTTTACTGGTTGCTTAAGGGTTTCCTTCACCTTCACTATATTCAGACAGTCATGTTCGTTGCTTTAGGAATTAATTCTCTTTTTTATGTTTTTGCTTGTCGTTCTTTACGCAGACCGATTTTTAAATATAATCCGTTTAGCAATAGATTTTTAACCGTTTCAGTTTTTTTCGGCTTTCTTTTGCTTTTCCTAGCCATCTATTTTTCTCCTCTCCAAATTTTGTTAAAAACCCATGCTTTAGGAATCCATGAATGGCTTTTTCTTTTTGGGATTGGTTTTCTTAATCTTTTTGCTATTGAGGTGACTAAGTGGATTTTTATTGCCCGTCATAAAAATAGTAAAATAAGGTAATCCAGAAATGTTAATGGGTATTTTTTATTTACTAGCAATTTTTGTTTTTTCAGTTATTTTAATTAAGGCTACCGATATTTTAGTGGTTAATCTTAAGGCTCTTTCTGGTAAGACACAAATTGGTCAGTTTGCGATTACTTCTTTTTTGCTCGCTTTAGCGACTTCTTTACCTGAGTTGGTAGTGGGTATCACGGCTGCGCTTGAGGGTCGGCCTAATTTGGCTTTGGGGAATGTCATTGGTTCCAATATTGCTGACTTATCCTTGGTTATTGGCGGAGCGGCTTTGATTGGCGGCACAGTAGCGGTCAGAGGAATTTTTCTTCGCCGTGATGTTTTCTATGCTTTTTTGGCAGGCGCTGCCCCGATGGTTCTTCTTTTTGATAAGAATCTTAATCAAATAGACGGCTTGATTCTTCTGGCTCTTTATGGTTTTTACAATATTCTGATTTTAAAAGAGAGAAATAAGAGACTAGCCGAAGCTAGAAACGGGCGAGAAGAGGGATTTGTAGTTCGCTTATTAAAAAGATTGAATTCTCAAAAAACTCAAAAGGAATTAGGTTGGCTCTTTCTAGGTGTCGCTTTGTTGCTTTTTTCAGCCGATATGTTAGTTAGATTTGCCAGCAAGATGGCAATTGCTCTTAACTTACCGCTTTTACTTATTGGTTTAGTAATTGTTGCTGTAGGGACATCTTTGCCTGAATTAGCTTTTGAGCTTAGGGCCGTGCGGGAAAAACAAATAGGAATGGTTTTTGGTGATTTACTAGGTTCAGTCGTAGCCAATGGGACTTTGATTATTGGTTTAGTGGCTTTGATTTCGCCGATTAGAATTCAGGCTTTTGATGAATATTTATTGGCTACAATGGCTTTTGTTCTCATTTTTGGCTTTTTTTATTTCTTTATTCGCACCAAAAAAAAGCTGGAGCGTTGGGAAGGAGCGATTTTACTTGGAATCTATTTGATTTTTGTCCTTCTTGAGTTTCTTAAAACCTAAAAGATGGAGCTAATTGCCGATCTTCATATTCACAGTAGATATTCTCGGGCTGTTTCTCGGCAGATGATTATTCCTGAAATGGCTAAGTGGGCAAAGAGAAAGGGGATTGATTTGGTGACGACGGCTGATTTTACTCACCCCTTATGGGTAAGGGAGCTTAGAGAAAATCTAATTGAAGTTAATGAAGGGATTTATCGCTATAAAGATGAGCCTAGTGATGTTTTATTTTTGTTGACCACCGAGATTTCGAGTATTTACTCGCAAAAGGGAAAAGGTCACCGAATTCACAATCTTATTTTTGCTCCTAACCTAAAAGTGGTTGAGAAAATTAACCAGCAATTACGAAGCTATGGTGTGAGATTACTATCAGATGGTCGACCAATAACAGGCTTATCAAGTATTGAACTTTGTGATTTAGTTTTTTCTGTTTCTCAAGATTGCCTAGTTATTCCGGCCCACATTTGGACGCCCTGGTTTTCTCTTTATGGTTCCCGGTCTGGTTTTGATTCTCTTAGAGAATGCTTTGGCCGGTTTGCTGATCAAATTTATGCCGTGGAGACAGGCCTTTCTAGTAATCCTGCCATGAATTGGCGGATTGAAGAATTAGACAGTCGCAGTATCATCAGTTTTAGTGATGCTCATAGTCCCCAAAAATTAGGCAGAGAAACAACCGTTTTCAAAATAGCAAATCAGAATTTTAGCTATAAAGATATTAAAAGAGCGATTAAGAAGCAGGAAATTGCTTATACAATAGAGTTTTATCCTGAAGAAGGAAAGTATCATTATACAGGCCACAGAAATTGTCAGATTAAACAATCTCCAGAGGAGACCAAAAGAGTTGGTTGGACTTGTCCAGTTTGCGGTAAACCTTTGACGATTGGGGTGATGCATCGGGTCGAAAAACTGGCCACTCGACCAGTTGACTATCAGCCCCCGGATCGGCCTCCTTATAAAATGTTAGTGCCTTTAATGGAAATTTTATCAGAATCTTTAGGGGTTGGTGTTTCCAGCCAAAAAGTTGAAACTGAGTACAATCGTTTAGTAGAGAGATTTGAATCAGAATTTAATGTTTTATTAAAGATAGATCCCTTGGAAATTGCCAAAGTAAGTGGTGAAAAGGTAGCCCAGGGAATTAAAAAAGTAAGAGAAGGTGATATTGTTGTTGATCCGGGTTATGATGGTGTTTTTGGAACAGTAAGAATTTGGGGAGAAGAGAAAGAGGAGAAAAAACAGATGAGTTTGTTCTAAAAAACAATCCTTGACAACTACTGAGAATTTGTGGGACTATTTGAATAGAAAGGAGGTGAAAATTTATGGCCACTATGAAAGCTGGTCTCGGTTTACCCAAGAACACAGCCGCTGCTCTTTCTTATGTTTTGGGTTGGTTAACAGGAATTGTTTTTCTTCTCATTGAGAAAGACCCTTTTGTTCGTTTCCATGCCATGCAATCAATCATTGTCTTTGGTGCTTTGACAATTTTAATGTTTGTGCCCGTGATTGGTTGGATGCTCTCTCCGCTTCTTTGGATTGTGGGGTTTATTCTCTGGTTGGTTTTGATTTTCAAGGCTTATCAAGGAGAAGAATTTAAACTGCCATTTGTAGGCGATTTTGCCAAAAAGCAGCTAACTAAAATTAAATAGCAGTTCGATCATTTAATTTGTCTTCAGGCTGCTTTTAAGCCGTCAGGTCGGACTGCTTTTTTGTGTGCTAAAATTGGAAATGAGATGGTTTTCAAAAACAGGGAGGAAGCAGGCAAGAAACTAGCCGAAAAATTAAAAGATTTTCAAGACAGTCAAGACTTGATTGTTTTAGCAATCCCTCGAGGAGGCTTGGTGATTGGTAAACAACTTTCTCTTGTTTTAAATTGTCCATTAGATATTCTTGTTACTAAAAAGATTGGTGCCCCAAATAATTCAGAGTTGGCAATTGGCGCTGTAGGGATCACTGGTGAGCCGGTGATTAATGAGGAATTGACAAGTCGTTTGGGTATTGATAAAGAATATCTTGAAAAAGAAATTACGGGTCGAAAAGCAGAAGTAGAAAGAAGGGTCAAAGAATATCGGGGGAATAAACCAGCAGTGAAACTAGAGGATAAGATAGTTATTATTACTGATGATGGGGTGGCCACTGGAGCGACAATGGCGGCCGCGATAGAAGTTATTAGGCAACAAGAGCCCAAGAAGATTGTGGTTGCCATCCCGGTTATCTCCCGTGATTCAATGCCGAAACTAGAAGAACAGGCAGATGAGATTGTTTATCTGGAAGCACCACTGATGTTTTTTGCTGTTGGCCAATTTTATCAGGAATTTGACCAAGTCAGTGACAAGGAAGTTAAGGAGTTACTAAGGTGAAACTTATTGTTGGTTTAGGTAATCCAGAAAGAAAATATCAAAAGACTCGCCATAATTTAGGGTTTTTGGTTTTGGATGAATTACTAAAGAAATTAATGCCAGTAGAAGAAACAGCCTGGCAGGAGAGTAAAAGGTTTAACAGTCTCATCACTAGAATTGATGAAATTATCCTTGTCCAGCCCCAAACATTTATGAATGCTTCTGGGTTTGCCGTTGCCAAGATAGCTAGTTATTATAAAATTAAGCCAGAAGATATTTGGATCATCCATGATGATGTTGATTTGCCTTTGGGGAAGGTAAGAATCAGAAAAGGCGGGAGTTCAGCTGGTCATCGTGGTTTGGAATCAATTATCGAAAAATTGGGTAATGGTGACTTTGTTCGTTTTCGCTTAGGTATTGGTTATCCGGTCAAGAAGGATAAAGCCAAGATTGGTAAAGAGAAATTAGTGGAGAGATATGTTTTAGCAGAATTCAAGCGAGAAGAGAGGGCTAAAGTTAAGCAATTAATTAAAAAAGCGGTTAAAGCGATTAGGCTGGCTTTAACTGAAGACTGGGAAAGAGCCGCTAATCAATTTAATTAAAAAATGAAAATTAGCTTTTCGATTAACAAAGTCATTCGTTTTTTGACCATTTCCGATATTCTCATGCTCTCTGGTTGGGGATTGATCAATCCTATTTTTGCTGTTTTTGTAACTAATCAGATTCAAGGTGGCAACGTGGAAATGGCTGGTTTGGTGATAACGGTTTTTCTTTTGACAAAATGTTTAATCCAAATCCCCTTAGCTTGGTTTATTGATAGGAAAAAAGGCGAAATCGATGATTTTTGGGTGATGATTATTGGTTCATTGATTATTTCTTTGACTGCTTTTCTTTATATTTTTGCCCGAACAGTTTCTCATATTTTCCTAATTCAAGTTATTAGTGGTTTTGGCGCAGCCCTTTCTTATCCTACCTGGTTAGCCATTTTTACTAGGCATGTTGACAGCCATCAGGAGGGTTTTGAGTGGAGTATTTATTACACCACCACTGATTTGGGTGGAGCTGTAGTCGCAGGCTTAGGCGGAGTGATTGCTAATTATTTAGGTTTTCAACCCTTATTTTTATTAGTCGGTTTGCTTTCTTTATTAGGCACGGCTTTTTTGTTTGTTTTTTATGGAGATCTTAGAAAAAGATAGATGAAACATTTTATTCATTCAATTGGTTTTCCTTGGCTCCATTTAGAGAACGAGGGGATAGGTTCAGTGATTGCTGTGGTCACTCTGCGCCGAATGGCGGTCGAATTATTAGGCTTGTTTTCACCTCTTTATGTCTTAAGCATTAGTCGGAATTTAGGTTTTACCATTACTACCTCAGTTTTGATTGTTTTAGGTTATGATTTATTAATTTATGTTTCTAAACTAATGACCATGTCTTTAGCGGAAAACATTAGTTTTCGGCTCGGTTATCGAAGGACCTTAATTCTTTCAATTATTCCTTTTTTTCTTTTTGTTGCCCTACTTGCTTTTAGTCAGAACTATCCTTTTTTGCTGATTTTGGTCTCTGTTTTTTGGGGAATTCACGCCGCTCTTTTCTGGTTTGGTTATCATGGGCTTTTTATTAAACGGGGCGATCATCAGCATTTCGGTAAACAAACTGGGCTTAGCCAAACTTTCTATATTTTAATTGGCGTGGTGACGCCAATTTTAGGAGGTTTAATGATTCTAAAGTTTGGTTATCAGTTTCTTTTTCTGTCAGCCGGAGCAATTTTTACTTTAGCGATGATGATTGCCTTGCTGTCAAAGGAAATTAAGCCCCATCAAGATGCCCGAATTACTAGCGTTTTACGCCTTTTTAGAACTCATAAAAAGGTGATGTTGGGCTATTTTGGTTGGGGATTGGAGTCATCTTTGTATGGGGTAGTTTGGCCAATCTTTTTATTTTTGTTAGTTGGGAAAATTTTAGCTTTTGGGGAAATTGTTGCCGCTGCGGTTTTGGTGGCGGCCGTGATTACTTATCTTACCGGCCTGGTTGTTGATAAAGTTGGCACCAAAATGATTATTAATTTAGGAGCAATGGTCGGTTTCCTTACTTGGCTGGTTCGAATTATTGCCCGAACGCCTTTAATAATCGTGGGTGTCGATAGTTTCTATCGAGTAGCGGAACAAATGCTCCATATTCCTTTTTTAGTGCGAACTTATCAGAAAGCAGTTGATGGTGGCACCGGTCAATCTCTTTATTTTATGGAAATTTCCTTAGGACTGGGAGCTGTTAGTGGCCTTTTATTGGCAGGAGTTTTAGTTTTTCTTGGTTTACCCTTAGAGACGATTTTTATCTTGGCTTCTCTGGGAACCTTAGCCCCAATTTTAATTACAAAGAGATAAAATGGTGAAAAAGAGAGATAAAACAAAAGGTCTTCAGGCAATTGGCGATGTTCTGAAAGATTTTAGTTGGGATGAAAAAAAATATATTTCTCGGGAATTTCAGGATTTTGGCTATCGTTTAGCCGAAGAATTAAATGATTTAGAGCGGAAAGCTCTTTATATTAAATTGGCTAAGGAATTGCCTCGGCCAATGCTCGAAAAAGCCAGGAATTTTGTTAAAGATGCTTCTAACGTAGAAAATCCAGCCAGATTGTTTATGTGGAAGCTAACAGAGCTAAGGAAAAAATGGCAGGAAAAGAAAAAAGAAAAAGTTATCTACGAGGCAAAATAGGTGAAACAAAGTTTTTCTCAAAAGGTTTATCAGTTTACTAGGCAAATTCCGGCTGGTAAAGTGGCGGTCTATGGTCAAATTGCCGCTAAGCTGGGCAAGCCAAAGGCCGCTCGGGCAGTTGGCAACGCCCTTCATCGGAATCCTGATCCCAAAACAATTCCTTGCTATCGAGTCGTTAGTCAAGAGGGGAGATTAGCGCCAAGCTTTAGAGAGCAGAGAAAAAAGCTTTTAAAGGATGGCGTAAAGTTTAAAGATAAAAAACACGTTGATCTGAAAAAGCATTTATGGGAAAGATCTTTATAGGTACTTCTGGTTTTTCTTATTCTCATTGGGGTAAAGGAGTTTTTTATCCTCAAAACCTGCCCCAATCTAAGTGGTTTGATTATTATTGCCGACATTTTGACACCCTGGAATTAAATGTTTCTTTTTATCACCTGCCCAAAAAAGAGGTTTTTAAAGATTGGCGGCGACGAGCAGGCAAGAATTTTGTTTTTGCGATTAAAGGTAGTCGCTATATTACTCAAATGAAGAAGTTAAAGGAATGTCAGGAACCAGTCAAAAGGTTTTTTAAAAATGCTGAAGGGATTAAAAATAATAAAGAGGTTGTTCTTTGGCAGTTGCCTCCGAGATTTAAGGCTAACCCTGAAAGATTAGTTGAGTTTTTAAAAAACCTGCCCAAAAAATGGCGTTATGCCTTTGAATTCCGAGAGAAAAGTTGGTTGACGGATGAAATCTACCAAATTCTTAAGCAGAATAAGATTGCCCTTGTTTTTCAAGATAATCCTGGTTGGCCGATCACCAGAGAAGTAACCGCTGATTTTGTTTATCTCCGCTTTCATGGCAGGACACAACTCTATTCTTCGTGCTATACTGAAAGAGAATTAAGGCAGTGGGCAAAAAAGATCAGAGTTTGGCAAAATCAGGGTTTTGATATTTATGCCTATTTTAACAACGATGCCCTGGGTTATGCGGTTGAGAATGCCCAAGCTTTAAGAAAGCTATGCTTAAAAAAGAAATAAGGAGTCATTTACTCATTACTTTTATTTGGTTGTTACTAGTTACTTTACTGCGTTGGAGTTGGCACTGGAATCTCATTTTTCTCTGGCTAGGAGGTTTAATAGGCACTTTTCTTCTTGACCTTGATCACTTGCTCTACACTTTATTCATCTACCCTCAGGAGTTAACTAGTATTAGGGTGAAACAATTAGTTGATAAACGTCAATTTAAAGAAGCTCTAATTTTATTGGTTGATACCCAAGAAGAAAGGTTTAGATTATCTTTTCATAGCGCTTTTTTTCAATTGATTCTTTATGTTATTTGTTTTTTTGTTTTGACTTCGACTGGCAGTCTTTTTGGTAGTGGTTTAGTAATAGCCATGGCCTTGCATTTACTAAAAGATGAGTTTGAATTATTAGTTCGGGGTAAGGATGAGCAACTTCATCGTTGGCTCTTTTGGCAGGTTAAGACAGAAATTACTTTTCGTCAACAGAAATTTTTTGTTATTTTAATGTTATTCTTATTTATTGGCTTAAATATTTTGTTAATATAAAAAAGGAGGGGGGGTGAAATAATGTTTGATTTAACAGGAAAGAAAGCCTTAGTGACGGGTGCTTCTCGGGGTATTGGCCGAGGGATTGCTTTGGCCTTAGCTAAACAAGGGGCGGATGTGATTATCAATTGCCATTCCAAGATTGAAGAGGCTCAAATAGTGGTGACGGAAATTGAAAAAATGGGCCGTCAAGCCTTTGCTGTTCAAGCCGATGTTTCTGAGGTGGCTTCGGTTAGTAAAATGTTTGCAGAGATTAGCAGTAAGTGGAAAAAATTAGATATTTTAGTTAATAACGCTGGTATTCTGACTGTCCATCCTTTCGAAGCGATTCCTGAAGAAGAGTGGGATAAAGTCATTAATGTTAATTTAAAAGGCCAATTTCTTTGTTCTCAAGCGGCTTTGAAATTAATGGGTCCAGGCGGAAGGATTATTAACATGGCTTCGGTTGCCTCTGGAGGCGTGGGGATTGGCTCAAGTAATATTGCCCATTACGCGACCTCTAAAGGCGGCTCAGTGGCCCTCACCGAAGCAATGGCAGTTGAGTTGGGACCAAAAGGGATTAATGTTAATGCAATTGCGCCGGGATTAGTGGATACTGATATGACCAAGTTTATTACCGAGGATAAAGAACAATTAAAAGGAACGTTAGCTAGAATACCTAAAGGTAGAGCAGGTAAACCTGAAGACATTGGTAGAGCGGCAGCCTTTTTGGCTAGTGATGAAGCTGACTATATTACCGGAATAGTCTTATATGTTGATGGCGGCTGGCTTGCTAGCTAGGGAAGGAGGTGGAAGATGGCAAGAAAAAAGAAAGCGACAAAAAGAAAAACAACTCGGAGAAAGACAAGAGTAACGAGTCAGTCTTTATTTGAAAAAAGAAATTTCCTTTTACTTTTAGCAGTGGTGACTTTAATTTTGATTTTGGTTGTTTTGCAGAATTTATGGCTTTAATGACTTCTGTTTTAAGAGGAGTTAAGAGTGATCGATTTAACTGATAAAAATTTTGATCAGGAAGTTTTAAAGGCAGCAATGCCGGTTTTTGTTGATTTTTGGGCACCCTGGTGTGGTCCTTGTCAAATGGCAGGCCCAGTGATCGAAGAGTTAGTCAGAGAGTACCAAGACAGAATTGAAGCAGGAAAATTAAATGTTGATGAAAATCCCAAGACAGCCCAAGAGTATAGGGTGATGAGTATTCCCACCGTGATTATTTTCAAGGAAGGCAAAGCAGTCAAGAAACAAATCGGCTTTCCTGGTAAAGAAGGTTATAGAAAATTAATTGAGGAGGTTTTGAATGAATGATTTGATTATTGTTGGGGCTGGCGTTGCCGGAATGACGGCTTCTATTTATGCCAGTCGTTATAAAATTGACCATCTGCTGATTGGGGAAACGCCTGGAGGGCAAGGAACTCTAGCAGGGACAGTCGAGAACTACCCCGGCTATTTATCTATTCCTGGACCTGAATTGATGCAAAAGATGATTGAACAGGTAAAAAGATATGAGGTCGAAATTAAACAGGAGAGAGTTGGTGGTTTAGCGAAAAGTGGGGATGGTTTTGAAGTAAAGACTGATAAAGGACCTTATCAGGCAAAAACTTTGATTTTGGCGATGGGAGCTTCTTTTCGTTCTCTTAATATTCCTGGCGAAGATAAGTTAATCGGTAGGGGCGTTTCTTACTGTACTAATTGCGATATTCCTTTATTTAAGGAGAAAACAGTTGCTATCGTTGGTGGAGGTGATTCCGCTGTTACCAGCGCTGTTCATGCCGCTCAATTTGCTAAAAAAGTTTATATTATTCACCGCCGCGATGAATACCGGGCTGAACCAACCTGGGTGGAAAAAATGAAACAAACAGATAAGGTCGAAGAGGTTTTGTCTAATGAAGTTAAAGAAATTAAAGGGACAGAAAAGGTTGAGAGTCTTATTTTAAAAAATCCTTACAAAGATAATCAAGAATTAAAGGTAGACGGGGTTTTTATTGAGATTGGTCAAATACCCACTTCTAGTTTAGTCAAATCTTTAGGGATTGAGATTGATGAGGGTGGTTATATTAAAGTCAATCCAGGTATGGAAACTAGTCTTCCTGGAGTTTTTGCGGCTGGTGATATTGCTAGTATTCAAGGGGGGATTCTTTTTCGTCAGTTTATTACTGCGGCCTCTGACGGTGCCCGGGCCGCGGCCGGTGTTTACCAATACCTTCATCAGGGAGCTACGCCTGCGCCTTCCTGGGGTCAAAAAAGTTGACTTGAGGCTAAAGAAATGTTAGGATACGCCAAGTTATGAGAAAACCTGCCGTTGACAAGGCAAAATGTATTGGTTGCGGCACCTGCACAATTCTTGCCCCCAAAACATTTAAGCTTGGAAATGATGGCAAGGCGGAGATAATTAATCCTTCGGGTGATGAAGAAGAGAAAATAAAGGAAGCGGTTGATTCTTGTCCAGTTGAAGCAATTTATTTAGGTAAATAAAGATGGCAGAAGAAAAAAAAGAACGAAGTCTAACTACCATAATTATTTTTGTCTTAGCCCTCATTGTCGCTTTTTTGATAGGAATGTTTGTGATGAGATTTTTAGGCCAGGGTGGGGAGGGAAAAAAGGAAATTGCCCAGGCGAGTCCTGCTCCTCAAGCCGCTCAAGAGCAAGGAGAAGTGCTTGGTGAAGAACAAATTAAAAAAATTGAGAGTGGAGGAGCGGCGGTTAAAGGTGAAGAAAATGCTCCCGTGACAATTGTTGAATTTTCTGAATATCAATGTCCTTATTGCGGTAAATATGTAATGGAGAGTTATCCTCAGATATTGGAGGAATATGGTGACCAGATTCGTTATATCTTTCATGATTTTCCTCTTCAATTTCATGCCCATGCTCAAAAGATGGCTGAGGCCGCCCGTTGTGCCGGCGACCAAGGCCAGTATTGGCAAATGCATAATCTTATTTTCGAAAACCAAGAGGAGTGGTCTGGGAAAGAGAGTGTGGATGCTGATATTGATAACTTCGTTAGTCAGTTGAATTTATTAAACAAAGCAGAGTTTGATACCTGTCTTGATTCAGGTAAATATACTCAAGTAATAGAAACTGATAGAGATTTAGGATTGGAGGTAGGCGTTCAAGGAACACCAACTTTCTTTATTAATGGTCAAATGTTAGTTGGTGCCGTGCCTTTTTCAAACTTCAAAACGATTATTGAGGCTGAATTAGCCAAGTAATCTTTCTTCTTGCTTCTAATGATTTCGGTTTACTATAATAGAGTTAAGATGATTAAGAAGTTCATTTGTTTCTTATTAATTGCTTTTAGCTTTTTCTTTGTTTTGGGAAAAACCAATGGCCTTATGGCTCAGGGTCAATTCGTTTGGCCAATTCCTCCTGAACAGAGAGGAAATTTGACGGAGCCTCAAGTACCTTTAACAGAGTTGGATAGAGCTTTAAATGAACAGCAATTAGGTTCTCTAGGGATCACTAATTTTTTTAAACACGTTATCCATCGAGCCGTTGTCTCTGGTGTTCCGGTTAATACGATTGTTCTGATCTTATTATTACCTATTCTAGTTGCCGTGATTGCTGCCTTACGACATTTAGTTGGTATTCGTGGATTTGGTATTTTTACGCCTACCATGATTTCCGTGGCTCTTTATGCGACCGGGATTATTCCTGGTTTATTTCTTTTCTTTGCGATTTTGGCGATGACTAACTTTGGCCGTTTTCTTTTGAGAAAAATTAGAATCAGGATTCATTATTTACCACGAATGGCCTTGTTGTTTTGGTTTATTTCTTTGGCTGTTCTTTTAGTAGTCCTTTTTGCTCCTTTATTAGAATGGATGGATATTGCTATTGTTTCCATTTTCCCAATTCTCATTTTGATTCTTCTTTCTGAAGCCTTTATTGATGTCCAAAAGGGAAGAAGTTTAAGGGAAGCGGTTAAAATCACGATTGAGACATTGATTTTGGCTTTTTCTTGTTTTGGTTTAATGAAACTCCAAATTCTGCAAAAATTTGTTCTGCTTAATCCTGAATTGACTTTAATTATTGTGCCTGTTTTTGATATTCTTATTGGTCGCTATACTGGCATACGGCTTTTAGAATTGTTTCGCTTCCGACGAGTTTTAAAAGAAGGTTAATTTATGGCAAAGACCTATTATCTCCTAGGTAAAAATGCCCGTAATCAAGTTTATCTCCGCTTTAATAAAAAAAGAGGGAGGAAGATTGCTGATTCTAAGCTTTTAACCAAAAAAATTCTCAGCAGGCATAATCTGCCTCATCCTAAACTTTACGCAGTTTTTGAGACAATTGAAGATTTGAATAATTTTCAATGGGAAAAACTACCAGGTAATTTCGTCGTTAAACCAAGTCGAGGCTTAGGTGGAGATGGAATTTTAGTCATTAAGAAAAAAGGCAAATGGGCAGGGGAATGGTATTTAATGGGAGATGAGAAGATTGATATCAGTCAAATCAGACAACATATTCTTGATATCTTTGCTGGGCGTTTTAGCCTTCATAATCTACCTGACAAAGCTTTTGTTGAAGAACGAGTTAAAATTCACCCAATTTTTAAAAGATATACTTATCGAGGGACACCCGATATTCGAATAATCGTTTTTAATAAGGTGCCGGTAATGGCTATGCTTCGTTTACCCACGCCTGAATCTCGAGGAAAGGCTAATCTCCACCAGGGAGCGATTGGAGTGGGAATTGATTTAGCTACCGGCATCACGACCTATGGCTTTTATAATGGCAGAAGAGTTAAGCTTATTCCGGGGACAAAGAAGAAAATTAATGGTTTAAAGTTACCTTTTTGGGAAGAAACCTTAATTTTAGCGGTTAAAATTCAGGAAGTTGTTTCTCAGTTAGGCTTTTTCGGAGTTGATATCATTTTAGATAAGGAAAAAGGACCAATGATTCTAGAACTTAATGCTCGACCGGGGCTAGATATTCAGAATGCTAATCTAGCGCCCTTACGAGGGAGATTAGCGAGGGTTGAAGGCTTAACAGTCGATGGAGCCGAAAAGGGGGTAAAGATTGCCCAAGACCTTTTTGCTGAGCGGTTTGCTGATAAAGTTCTTGCTAAAAAAGGGGCTAAAATTATTAATGTTCTCGAGGAAGTTAAGATTAAGGCGGCGAATAAGAAAACAGTCTCTGTTTTAGCAAAGATAGATACCGGAGCTCTAAGGAGCTCGATTGATAAAAAACTGGCCGAAGAATTGGGCTTATTGACTCCAGAGAACACGATTTTCACCCGTTACTATCAATCGGCTCTAGGTAAGAGGAAAGAAAGGAAAGTAATTAGTTTGACTTTTTACTTAAAAGGCAGGAGAATTAAAACCAGTGCTAGTGTTACCAGGCGTTCACACCTAAAAACACCTTTCTTAGTAGGTTTAAGGGACTTGATGGGCTTTTTAGTTAGACCAGAGCCAATAGAATCAGCCCAATTTAGGAGAATTTAAATGAAAATTGCCTTATTTTATCGAGTTTGGTTTGATACCGGAGAGAAATTTTTAGAATCCGCTAAAAAGGAAGGGATTGAATTGATCCCAATCCAATATGATGATTTGACCCTGAGACAAAAGGGGAACGAATTTAAAATTTTATATGAAGGTGAATCTTTAGCAGATTTTAATTTATTCTATTTTCGGGCAGTGGGAGGAGCGACAGAATGGGCAAACTTACTTATTCTTTATGCTCAGAGGCATAAAATTCCTGTTGTTGATGACTATTTAACTGATTTAGGCTTGGAAAAGAGAGCTAAGAGCATTGGTGGCGTTATTCTAGCTGGGGATAAGATTAATTATCCCAAAACAAGTTTTGCTTCCAATAAAGAAAGATTATTAGAGGAAGCTAAGAATTTTCAATATCCTTTTGTTTTAAAGATTTCTAAGGGAGGCAGACAGGGAATGGGAACTTTATTAATTAAGGATAAGGAAGTTTTAGAACGAGCCATTAAAGGAAGGATTGAAAAAACAGGCTTTTTGCTTCAGGAATACGTTCCTAACGACGGTGATTATCGATTAATGTTGATTGGTTATCAGGTTCTAGGCGGTTTTAAGAGACAGAAAAAAGAGGAAAAATTGGTTTTGAATCGTTCAGTAGGTTCATCAGAGGTTTTGAAAACAATTCCTCAGGCAATTAAAGAAGAAGCAGAGAAAGCTTGTCGAGCTTTGAAAGTAGAAATTGCTTCAGTTGATATGGTTTTAGACAAGCGAAATAATCAGCCAGTCGTTATTGAAGTTAATGAAGCCCCTCAGTTCGAAGTTTTTGAAAAGAGAACCAAGATTGACGTCGCCAAAGAAATCATTAGGTATTTGATTAAAAAAGCCCGAAAGTGAAGCTTCTTATTCTTACTCGCTTTCCACCTGAATATGAACCTCAGAGGCTCGCTCAATCTGCTAAATACAAGGGGATTAAACCAGAAATCATCAATTACCAAGATATAGAATTTAGCAAAAGCAAGCTTTTTTTACCCCAAGGTTTAGAGCTAGAGGATTTTGATTTTGTTATTCCTCGTTCAGCGGCTCATCGTCACAAAAAATCATTTCTAAGAGAAAAAATGGCCTTAATTAAAGCCTTACCCAGGAGAACTAGATGTTTGAATAAGGAAGCTTATTTGAGTTGGCCAAAGTTAGGTAAAATTAGACAAGCAGAGGTTTTGAAGGAGAATAATTTACCAACGATTCCTACTTTGGATAAGCCAATTTTTCCGGCTATTCTTAAAGCCGAGTTTGGCAGTCATTCAAAAAGAGTGATAAGAGTTGAAAATCAACCACAAATTGAGCAGGCAAAAAAATCCTATTCAGGTAACTGGTTTTACCAGCCATTAATCAAAACTCCGGTTTATTGGCGGGTGATTGTTTTGGGTAATCAATCTCTAGGAATCATGGAAAGAAAAACAAATGAGCGATTTGTTAATTCAGAAGAGGGGAAAGGACCAGAAGTTGATCAAAATGAGATAGAAAGTCTGGCTCTTAAAGCTACTAAAGTTTTTAAGGTTGAGTTTGCTGGAGTAGATTTACTAGCTGATAAAAAAAGATTAATGGTTATCGAGGTTAATCGCAGTCCTCAATTTAGGGTTTATGATAAGTTATGCAAAGTTAATGTTGCTGATAAGATAGTAAACTACTTAACATCAACTTCTAATTAAGGTAAAAAATATATCTACTTCTGTCCAATTCCTGCCAAATCAAATCTTATTTTTCCTGCCCAGGAAGGAGTAAAATATTTTTACTTTGGGATTCTGCGCAGGCAGTATCCTTTTCTTTCATATTTTTAATGAGAGGTTTGGAGATTAATTTTGCCTAACTTTTAGAGAAGGAAAAAGAGAAGAGGGAGAAAGATAGCCATGGTAGTAATTGCCGCGATTAAGCCTATTAGAAGCTGTTTTTTATTAGAAGATTTACCTTGAGATTCTGGTTTTGTTGGTTGACTAGCTTTCTTTTCTTCCTTGCCTTTACCTAGGATTTCGTTTAAGAGATCTTTCGAATAACGTCGGGCACCACCAGCTGTTCTTGTTGGGGCAGGAATTTTTTTAGCTTTTTCCCAGCGACGCAGAGTATCAGGGGAGACACCAAGATGTTTAGCCGCTTCTGAAATGGTAAACCAGTTCTTTTGATGTTGCATAAGATTAAAGAAAATAAAATAAAATGTACTAATAAAAAGAATAATCAATATTTATAACTTTGTCAAGGTTTAATCAAAAGTCTTTAAAAACTTGCTTATTTCTCTAAATATTGATCCTAGTGAAGACAAAAAGATTAAAAAATAATGAGTAAGGGTCGGGATCATTTAATGAAAAAAACGAAAGAATTGTTGGGACTGGACTTAAAGCCGATTAGTCTTCTGGTGGTAGGGCATAAGAAGGAAGGAAAAAATCCATAAATTTAATTAATTTTCCATACATTATCATCTAGTATGTCATGCTGATAACCATTGCGCCCTATCTACTCCGAGATTCTCACAAAACTCCTTTCTTCCTGCTGGTGACCTCCTGAATAATCCTTGCAAGATAAAGCTTAAAACCTTTTCTCCTTTAAAGCGAGTGTTTTGCCCTAATTTACCTAGCTTTTTTGATCGCCTTAATACTCCTTGCAAGATAAACCTTACATCTTTTCTCCTTTAAAGGCAGTTTTTTTAGCCTCAAATTGGTACTTGTAACCCCTTTGTTCGCATGGTAAGTTTGAAACATGACTGCTCAAGGCCTTAAAAAAACAAATAAAGGTAAAATTTACTTTCATGTCTACAATCGGGGGATTGCAAACGGAATCATCTTTAATGATAAACAGGATTACGAAGTTTTTCTTAGTCATCTGGAGGACTATTTGACTCTTCCCAAAAAATCTGAAGATCTCCAGAAAACCTTCACTGTCAAAGGGCGCGCTTTTCGGGGCGTACCGCATCAACCTAAAAATTATTTCAATAAAGTTGAACTAATTGCTTATTGTCTAACACCTGATCATTTTCATTTGCTCTTATGTCCAATCGCCAAAGACTCTCTTGAGGGTTTTATGAGGTCTCTATCAACAAAATACTCTATCTATTTCAATAAAAAATATCAGCGTCAAGGTTCTCTTTTCGGCGGACCTTATAAATCAGTATCTATCAATGATGCCACCTGTCTGCTAAACATGACTCATTACCTCCACCAACATCTCCAAGAAGAAAAAGGTAATAATTTAATTGACAGTTATTCATCTTATGCAGACTATTTGGGTAAAAGAAAAACTTCCTGGGTTAAAGCAAGTACCGTCTTATCATTTTTTGAAAATTTTAAAAATGAGTTTCTTAAAGGCATTAAAAGCTATAAAGATTTTGTTGAAAAATATAACCTCAACCAAAGGGAAAAAAGATTACTTGAAAGGATAATTATTGAAAAAGAATCAGGCTATCTTGAAAAGAATATGCTTACGCTTGCAAAGAGAAACGTTACCAGAGGAACAGTGGCTTACGCTCCATTAAAAATCTACCAAAGGATCCCTGAGTTTGCTGCCGCTTCTTTTTTCTTCGCGGTTCTTTTTACTTCTAGTTTTCTGAACATTCGGTTTTCCTCCACCCAAAGAAACAACCCTATACTCACTCTCATCCATCAGGCCTCGGAACAGGTCTCAACACAAACTTTGAAACAGTCTCTAACACAAGCTTTAGGACAGGCTTCAACACAAATTTTAAGACGGACTTCTACACAAACCTTGGAACAGGCCCCTACACAAACTCCGGAACAGACCTCAACGCAAATTTTAGGACAGACCTCAATGCTGGTAGTTAAAATTGATGAATCAGCCAGCGCTAACATTCGCCAAAGTCCAACAACTGATTCAAAAGTAATTGGTGAAGCTAAAAACGGTGACACTTTTGAATTTGTTTCCGAAAATTCAGGTTGGTACGAAATTAAACTCGATAATGGGTCAACTGCTTTTATATCAGCAAGCGTTGTAGAACTATTAGTAGAAGAAATATAAAAAAAGGTAAACTAATGCAACAAACACATACAAATACCGTCCTGAACAAAAGACATTTTATGTTTTACCCCATTTTTATCATTGCTATCTTGGCAGTGGTAGTTGCTTTTATCACTGCCGTTTCTTACAAACAATTGATCATTGTTGCTGTCTTCTATCCCTTACTAGTCTACTTTGGCTTAATCCTTTTTCCGCGGAAAGCCAATGTTATTCACTCCCAAAAATTATCAACCCCACCTCCATCAGTAAATGAAAAAAAAGAGAAGGCAGAGAAGCCCGTGATTGTCGATCTCGACAAGCGTGCCTTTCTCAAATTAGCCGCCGGTGCTGGCATTTCTTACTTCATCTACTCCATTCTTGCCAGAAAGACTGAGGGTTTGCTAATAGGAGGAGCTCCAGATTCAGGAGTCATGGCTCTCAAAGCCCCCACTGGCGAAACGATCCATCCCGCCGAAACTCAACCCACCGATGGTTATCAAATTGTCGAGATAGACGAAAGTGAAATCTCTTATTTCGGATTCATCGACACAAAAGGCAATTGGTTTATTATGAAAGAAGGCGGTGCGGGCTCTTTCCGTTATACCAAAGGCCAATCAAACTTTCCTAACAGCTGGAATATTCGAGAAAACCTGAAATACGATTACTATGATCGAGTCTTCCTATAAAAGATGAGAGCCGAATTTGCTGCCCCGGCAATCTTCTTAAAGTTGGGGCTTGTCTTATTAAGAGGGTGGAAAGAAATTAATAATGATAAATCTATCGGTGATCATTCCAAGTTACAAGGATCCTCTGCTCCAAAAGACGACCGATTCTCTATTGGCAAACTCTGTCTTGGGAGAAAGACTTGAGGTAATCGCTATTTTGGACGGCTATTGGCCCAACCCCCAATTAAAAGATGACCCCCGCCTAAGAGTGATTCATCTTGGCAAAAATCAGGGCATGAGGAACGCCATCAACTGCGGTATAAGAGTTGCTCGGGGCAAATACATTATGCGGACAGACGAACACGCCACTTTTGCCAAAGGCTATGACAAGATATTAACTTCCCAAATTAAACACAGCTGGATTGTTACCCCAAGACGCTACTTTCTGGATGTTGAGAAATGGGAGGTAATGGATATTCCCCCAGTTGATTATATGAAGTTAATTATCGGCAAAGTCAGCGATGGTAAAGGAGGCAAAACAGAAAAGTTTTCAGGTCTTAATTGGCCGAGGAGAGCTAAAGAAAGGAAAGAAATCGTGTTGGATGAAACGATGGCAATGCAGGGGTCTTGTTGGGTGATGAAGAAAAAATGGTGGGATGAGGTCATTGGCGAACTGCAAAGCGGAGGGTATGGAACCCACTACCAAGATTCACACGAAATGCAGTTCAAAACTTGGCAAGCGGGCGGAAAGTTGATGGTCAACAAAAACACTTGGCACGCCCACAAACACCGCAAATTCCCCCGGACTCATGGCTACGGTGGCCAAGAAGCTAGAGATGGGTTTGCTTACACTTTAAAAATTTGGCGTGATTATTATGAAAAAGAAATTGTACCTAAGTGGTTCAAATGAAATTTACTAACTACCAGTATTTAGAGGATGGGGTTAAAACTGATCTGACTGATAAACAGATTAACAGTAAGTTTTGGGGCAAAAGTAAGTGGAATAATTATGTCGTTCCCCACTTTAACGGGAACGTTAAAGGCCTAACCTATGTAGATATGGGTACCAATGCTGGTTTGTTTTTGAAATTTGCTGAAGATATGGGGTTTGAGAGAGTGGTAGGGACTGAATTTAATCCTGAAGCGGTTGAAAGAGGATTGGCTTATCAGGCCAAAGTTAGCGGTAGGTATAGTTTGAGATGTGGTCGGATGCAGGATTTGATCGATGCGATACCTGTGGCTGACTACATGTCCTTTATCAACTCGCACTACTATTTGTTGGTTCAGGAATGGCTTGATTTATTGGATATCCTCCAAAAAAAGGCAAGGTATTGCATTATCACCGCCATTCGTAAAAAAGAATACTTTTGTATGGCCTCAGGATATAAACATAATATCTTAAGGTATTTTAAAAATTGGGAGTTAGTTAGCCATGTTCCCCAACTCTCAACGGAGGACGATCCCCGCCCGAGGAGTTTGGAATCTTATTGCTTTAAAAACCCATGTTTAGAAAGGGTGGAACTAAATAAGTTGCTCAGGGGTAATCACGTTCAGGGAATGTATTATTCGGAATTAGACCAAGGAGTTCATCCTCTACAGACCAGATATTTTAAGATGTTTTGTAAAAAACACCGACGCAAGCCACGAGAGGATTTGGAAAAATGGATGTATGACAAGGTAAGAATGTATTGGGATGTTAAAAAGTTTGGCATCAAGGAGCCGATTATCGTTAATAAGCATTACAAAATCCTTGACGGCAACCACCGAAAGGAAATTTTGGAACATCTTGGTTACAAGACAACAATTGTAAGGAGGGTATAGTGATTCAGTTATTTCATCCACAAATATATAAAGAAGAATGGTTAGAGGAGTTATCCAAGATATTCGATACCAGATGGCTTGGGCAAGGACCGAAAGTAGAGGAATTTGAGAAAGCCTTTGGGAAGAAATTTGGCTATGGATATTGCCTAGGCGTAAATAGTGGTTCGGCTGCCTTGGAACTAGCATATCATCTTATCGGGATTGGGAGCGGTGATGAAGTTTTAACTGCTGTTTTTACTTGTACCGCAACTAATCTGCCGTTACTCCACAGAGAAGCCAATATTAATTTTTTAGATATTAACGAAGATTTTTTGGTGAACTATGATGATGTCAAGAAAAAAATAAGTAACAAAACAAAGGCATTGGTGGTAGTCAATTTGGGTGGACTTCAGGTTGATAAGAGAATCTTTACTATCGCCAAGCGTTACGGAGTGCCAGTTGTAATAGATGCTGCCCAGTCACTTGGAATAAGTGAGGACTATGGGGATTATATTTGTTACTCTTTTCAGGCGATTAAGCATTTTACTACTGGTGATGGTGGGATGTTGGTGGTTAGGAATAAACAGATTTACAATCGGGCTAAAAGATTAAGGTGGTTTGGTATTGACAGAGAAGCCAAAAAGCGAGCAGGGTGGAGATGCGTTGTTAATCACCAGATGGCTCAAGAAATTAAAGAGGCTGGTTATAAGTTCCATATGAACGATATCGCCGCCACCTTGGGATTAATAGGACTTAAATACACAGACGAAATCCTAGAGTACAGGAAAACTTTATGTGAAGCCTATATGAAAAAGTTATCCTCTTATAGGAAGATATGTGGTGGTTCTTATTGGCTATTTATGATTCTGTCAGACGAAAGGGATGAGCTAATAAGATACCTTCGAGAGAATGGCATTGAGTGCGACTTGGTTCAACTGAGGAACGACATCTTTGAAGTGTTTGGTAAGAAGAAACAGGAATTGCCGAATATGAATAGGTTGGAAGATAAGTATTTCTATCTTCCGCTTCATAGTCGGATAACGATAGAAGATGTTAATTACATAGGGGAGACATTTAATAAATGGAACAGCAAAAAATAAAGGTAAAAAGCGGGTCGTGTTTATGCACTTTCTATAACAATGGGAAGGCTAACGTGATGATAATAGATGTGGTTGAAGTCGAGAAGGCACATCGGAGAATGGGCATTGGAACTGAATTGCTTGATAAGGCATTGGCATTGGCTAAAGATAAAAATGTGGATTCAGTAGAATTGGTAGTGAATAAAGATAATCTACCAGCCAAAAAATTATATGAGAAGGTAGGTTTTACCAAGATAAATAAAGATTTTTACCGAAAACTACTATGAAGGATTTAACAATAATAATGTGTACACCAAACCTAGTGCCTGAAAAGTGGGCGGAGTTTCATAAGGAAAAACTATTGGAAGCGTCTGGTGGTTGCCCAATAATTACTATTTCACGCAAGCCATTAGATTGGGGAAAGAACTTGATTCAGACGGAATACGGGGTAGTAAATCTCTTTGAGCAAAAGTTAAGGGGGGCAAAGCTAGCTAAAACTCCCTACATAGCCATAGCAGACGATGACACTCTTTATCCTGAACAACACTTTCAATTTAGACCAAATAAAGAAGGGTTCTTTTACAATCTGAATAGGTGGCATCTTTTTACATGGGGGAGATCATACTATTTTCATAAGCCCCGTTGTGGTGGTGGGTTGATGATAGCCACTCGTAACGCAATAATAAAAGCAATTGAAAATAGGCTTCAAAACTTGGATAAGATGCGTCATGGTTTACATGGGGAATTAGGAGATAAACGGGTAATGCTTAAATATGATTTGATAAAAGCTGAAACATTTTATACCAAAGCGCCAGTAGTTAGTTTTTACCACCAGAAATCGATGGATAAATTAAATCAAAGAAGAAGAAAATATCCTTGGCCAGTAAGAGCTTATGATATTCCCATTTGGGGAAAAGCAAAAAATTTAAGGAGAAAGTTTGTATGAAAAAGACAATAGGAGCATTAATTGACGAACTGGGAATAACCAACATTAAAATATTTCATTTGGTCGATAAAGTTCAAAGAGATAAACGCACAAAAAAAGACGCCAAGGAACTTCAGGATTTAAAAAGATTTAGTTCAGAGCTGGTCAATGCTATCAACGAATATTTCGATGAAAGAAGGAATATCAAAGAAAGGATGATTAGCATTTTTTGGCCTAAGAAGCATGGAGGCTATCTTTCAACAGAAATAAGAGGATATCAGATGGCTAAGTTTTTGGGTGCCAGAATTAACCCAAAGAAAAAATACAAGAACGATGTCTGCATTTATCTTAAGCCAAGTAATTTAGACGATATTGAGGATGGCGACTGGGTAGATGTTTTGGATGGAGGCAAGTTTATTAAAAAGCTGAAAAAAAGACCAGGGATTAATTTAATCGCCGCCTCAAAGAGAAGTTACGATTGGCTGAAAAATCATTTAGCGAACAAAGTCGTTCTTATCCCTCATCACCACCTCAATTGGGAAGGGCAAAGAAGAGAACGGAAGGAAGTTAATACTTGTGGATATACCGGAAGCGTTTCGCCAATTGCGAGAGAAATATATGGGCGAATAGGGAGGGCCGTTAAAGAAATAGGTTTTGATTTTGTTACTTGTTTTAAGTTTGAAGGGAGGGAAGATGCTGCTAATTTTTACAAAAACATTGACATTTTGGTAATCGGGGGCTGGGAGTTGGGAGATCAGAGCATTCACAAAACACCCACTAAAATTATCAATGCCGCCTCATTTGGAGTTCCTACCGTTGCCTACCCGCTAAAAAGCTACAAAGAAATTGAAGGTTACTATCTGCCTGCCAACAATATGAAAGAACTGCTGGCAGGAGTTAAAAAGTTAAAAGCAGAATACGATCAATGGCCTGAAAAATTAATCAAAATGGCGGAACCATATCATATTGAAAACGTAGTCAAACTATATCAAAAGCTAACATGACGGCAACTATTATATACTACACTAGCAATCAGGAGCACCCTGAGTTTGAAAATAGGATCAAAGCAAACATTTTGAAAGTGACTGATTTGCCGATTATTAGCGTTTCTCAAGAACCGATTAACTTTGGGAAAAACATCTGCATCGGCAACGTGGGCGCTTCTAATTTTAATATGTTCAGGCAAATTCAAATAGGCTGTCAAAACACAAAGGCCGATTTCGTCATCTCGGCCGAGGCCGACTGCATGTATCCTCCCGATTATTTTACCTTCAGACCAAGAGAATTGGATCGGTGTTACCGAAACTCGAATGTCTATGTCATGGGTGATCACCGGAATTACTGGTTTTACAAAAAGGAAGGGGCAACCCACGCCCAAGTTATCGGCAGAAAATATTATCTAAAGGTATTAGGTGAACAGTTTAAAGGATTGCCTCAGTGGTCAGTAGAAGAAAAGAACTTTCCCAAAGAGAGAACAAAGAAAGACGATATTTTTGACAAGATTTATTATTGGAAAACAAAAAACCCTGTGTTTCAAGTTAAAACCCATCGGAGTATGAGGTACTATACCCATTCCGAAAGAGCGCCGATTTACGACTTGCCTTATTGGGGAAACGGCAAGAAAGTAAGGGCGAGTTTAATGAAAGGAGTGAAAGAAATTTACAAAAAATAGAATGAAAATAATTAAAGGAATTAAACACCAAGACAACCCTTTTGTGATTCCCGGTTCTTCACGAAATGATTTACCTGGCTTTTTTAAGGAAATGGGTTACCAAATCGGAGCAGAAATCGGAGTTTACAAAGGCTGGTTTTCTAGAAAGTTTTGTAAGGCGGGATTGAAAATTTACGCCATAGATTATTGGACACCCTATCCCGGCTTTGATCGAGTAGAAGACGCCCGAGTAGAGAGACAAGAATATCTTTATCATCGGGCTTGGAAACTTTTATCCCGTTACGAAAACGCTACCGTTGTGAGAAAAACCTCGATGGAGGCTTTAAAGAACTTTGAGAATGAGAGTTTGGATTTTGTTTATATTGACGGCAATCATATTTTAAAGTATGTGGCTGAGGACATTGATGGTTGGTCAAAGAAAGTCAGGAAGGGTGGGACGATTGCTGGACATGATTATATTCATCCAGAGGACTTTAAAAAGAGAAAGCAACCTTGGGCTTGGGAAAATATGCAGGTCAAGTTTGCGGTTGATGCCTATACCCAGGCTAATAGGATAAAGAATTGGTATGTTATTGGAAAAGACAGCGACCGTTGCCCAAGTTGGTTTTGGATCAAATGAAAAACTTACTAATTTACATCAGTCCAAACAGAAGTTTTGTAAGTGACCAGTACAACTGGAGTAGTGAGGTTGAGTCTTTGATAAAAATCCAGATTGATAACAGTTTGGAGTTGGGGTGGAAACGGAAAGACATTTTATTGGTGACCAGCTTTGATTACGAGTATGAAGGGGTTAAAGCATTGGTCATTGGGGATGATAATTTCAACCATATCAAACCGACAGCGACTAAAATTAATGCGATTATTACCCTGTATAACATGGGCATTATCAGCGATGATATTTTTTGGTATCACGACAACGATGCTTTCCAGCTCCAAAAAATAACTGAAGGCGAGGCGAAACAAATGCTTGATGGTTACGATTTGGCTTTGACTGATTACGGCAAGACGGTTATTCATTTTACGCTAGATAAAAGGTGGAGTACGGGAACGATATTCTTTGACACGAAGGCGGAATATATTTTCGATATTTGGAAGCGGACAACCGACGCCTATCGGGCTAACGAGGAAGTCGTCTTGCTGGACATTCTCAAGAAAAAAAGATTCCAATATTTGAAAAAGAGAATCAACCGAATCAACATCACCTATAATTTTGCGACCAGAAGAAGAGATATTGTTAAAACTTATGAGATTGCCGACAAACCACTGAAAGTGATTCACTTTCACCCCTTCGATAGGAGGCCGGTTGACCGGGAGTCAGAGAACGCTAATCTGGAAGTTTGCGTTTACGGAAAAAACAGGCTAGGCAAGCCATTAGTTACCAAAAGATTAAAAAAATTGTTCAAAAAAAATGGAATAATATGACGATTAAAATACACAGCAAGGAAGAAAAGACTTATATAGTGCTTGGTTGTCCCAACTCGGCGACTTCGTTTATTTCTAAACTCCTTGAAATAGGGGGAGTAAAGATGGGTAGTGTGAAGAAGGGTTTTAACTGGGATAGAAGGGGTGGAAAAAAAGTAAAAACATATAATAAGGATTTTTATGAAGATCCAGATTTTTTGAAACTAAATAAGTTAATGATCCGTCATCCTGATAAAGATTGGACACAAGAAATTAAGCAGTTAATTAAAAGAAAAAAGGCTGATTTTTGGGGCTGGAAAGACCCTAGATCGGCTTTTACGGTTGACAAGTATTTGCCCCATTTGAGCAACGACGTTTACTTAATCTGTTGTTTTAGAAAACCAAAAAAAATATTAAAAAGCTGGAAAGGAAAATACAACAAGAAATTGATAGATTCTTACAACAAAGCGATTATTGAGGCATTAATAAAGTTTTGTGAACTAGATGGAACTTAAAGAAGTAATTAAAAAAAGAAAATCAATTAGGGTATTTAAAGAAAAAGAAGTGCCAGATTTGACGAAGTTGATTGCTTTAGCCAAAACTGGGCCATCAGCCGGGGGAATTAGGGGTTTTGAGGTAATTGCCACCAAAGAAAAGGTTATTTCCTTAGACGCGCCGCTGTATCTCGTAATCTGTACCAACCCAGAAGCTTACGCCAAAAGGTATGGAGACAGAGGTAGGAATTTGTATTCAATCCAAGACGCGACTATTTGTGGTGCTTATTTACAACTGTTATTAGTTGAGATGGGTTTGGCCTCAGTTTGGATTGGGGCTTTTAGAGAAAGGAGGGTGGCAAAAGCTCTTGGCACTAATTTACGGCCAATAGCGGTTATTGCTGTCGGTTATGCGTGATTTGTCAATCTTAATACCAGCCAGGAATGAGGAATTCCTGGAAAACACGATCGAGGATATTTTAAAAAATATCGAGGCCGATACGGAAGTGATTGCTGTTTTAGATGGCCAATGGGCCAACTCACCCATAGAACAACATGATCGGGTGAGTCTAATTTATGTTAATCCGGCGATTGGCCAAAGGGCGGCTCAGAATCTGGCCTGTCGCTTAAGCCGGGCCAAATACGTGATGAAATTGGACGCTCATTGTTCATTTGATAAGGGTTTTGATAGAAAAATGATTGAGGCTTTCCGAAAAGTGGATGAAAAAGTGGTGATGCTTCCGGTGATGAGAAATCTGTGGGCTTATGACTGGAAGTGCTATAAATGCGGCAAGCGAGTTTACCAAGATCGGGAACCCAAATGTCCTGCTTGTGGGAACAAAATGAAGAAAAAAATGCTTTGGATCGGCAAAGAGCGGCCCCAGAGCGATTCCTATTGTTTTGACGCTCAACCCACATTTGCTTATTTTGGTGAATATCGCCGCCGGCCAGAATACAAAAAAGATAAGAAGGAGAAGGGATTAACCGAAATAATGTCAATTCAAGGATCATGTTTTATGTGTCTGCGTCAATTATATTGGGATTGGAATTTGTGTGATGAAACGCTTGGCAATTGGGGACATCAAGGCATTGAAGTCGCTTGTAAAACCTGGTTGAAAGGTGGCCGGGTGCTGGTTAACCACCAAACTTGGTATGCCCATATGTTTCGGACGAAAAACGCCACTTTTAGTTTTCCTTGGCCTGCTTCAGGTAAGGATCAGCACGAGGTCAGAAAAAAAGTCTGGGAACAAATCTTGAAGGGTTTGCCAGATCAGAAGCATCCGGTTTCTTGGTTGGTGGAGAAATTCTGGCCGGTTAAAGGTTGGACCGATGAAGATTTGAAAAAACTCAAAACTAAAGAAGCCAAACTCAGTTCAAAACATATCGCTACCAAACCGGCTAGGAAAAAATCATCCTTGCCTTCCTCCGGGGTGATTTTTTCGGCTCAATCCACTATCCAGCATCTAGAAATTGGCCTTGCCCATTATCGACGTCCGGCACAGTAACAATTTAATCAAAAAAACCGCTGGAGTCAGGATGATTTTAAAAACAGTTGCCAAGGCTGGTTGGAAACTGATAGCGAAATTCCTGGCTGGGGGAAAAACCAAAGACTTAATCAAAAAACTTGGTTAAAACCCCTCTTCAGTGGTTTTCTTAGAGGTTGTTATCTTGTTACAATGTTTTTAGCCGTTGATGGGTACGGCGGTTATTTAATGGAAAAAAAATAAAAAATGGCATTTACACCCAACCAAGGAAATTGGAAATGGTTTCAGGACGATGGTATCGAACCATCAAGCCAGCTGGCTAATGAAAATACCAAGCCAACCTTACCCAATAATATCAACAAGACCAGATTGAGAATCCGTATTGGGGAAACAGGTAACACAAACGGGAGTGGGGCTTGGACGATGGAGTATTCCCTTAATGATATTGATGGTTGGACGTCTTTTGGTGCTGCTAATCACTGGAATTATGCCGATGGTCAAGCAACCGAAGGGAATCCTTCTCCACCTGTGGTTGGGCAATGGCTTTTGACTGACACCACCTCGCAAGGGCAATACATTGAAAGCGGTACTTATACTTGCGCGGTTACTAAAAAAAAGAATAACGAATTTGATGTTTGTATTGTCCCGACGGCCAATGTTTCTTCTAGCACCACCTATTATTTCCGGGTCAAAATTGCCGGCGCCATAATTCCTTTGGATACAGATAAATCCCACTCGCAGGTTTTGACGGCATCTGGTCCTTCAGCCAGTCCAAGTGTCTCTCCCAGTGTTTCCCCATCGGTTTCTCCTTCAGCTTCCCCGAGTGTTTCGCCAAGTGCTAGCCCGTCGGTCAGTCCATCTGTTTCACCATCGATTTCCCCCTCGGTCAGTCCATCTGTTTCACCATCGATTTCCCCATCGGTTTCACCATCAGTTTCTCCCTCAGCTAGTGTGAGCCCTTCAGTTAGTCCTTCAGTGAGTCCCAGTATTTCACCTTCAGCCAGTCCATCGGTTTCTCCGAGTGTTTCGCCGAGTGTTAGCCCTTCAGTCTCGCTTTCAGTCTCTCCTTCAGTCAGTCCATCGGTTTCTCCTTCAGTTAGTCCTTCAGTGAGTCCCAGTGTCAGTCCATCAGCAAGCGTTTCGCCGTCTGTCTCTCCAAGCGTTAGTCCATCAGTTTCACCCAGTGTGAGCCCGTCTGTCAGCCCCAGCGTCTCACCCTCGGTCAGTCCGTCTGTTTCACCGAGCGCAAGTGTTTCACCTTCAGTCAGTCCTTCTGCTTCTCCTTCAGTTAGTCCTTCAGTGAGTCCTAGTGCCAGTCCGTCTGTAAGTCCATCAGTCTCACCCAGCGTCTCACCATCGGTCAGCCCGTCAGTTAGTCCATCGGCAAGCGTTTCACCGTCGGTCAGTCCTTCTGCTTCGCCGTCTGTCTCTCCAAGCGTTTCACCCTCTATCGGTGTATCTATAAGTCCTTCAGTAAGCCCCAGCGTCTCACCCTCTGTGAGTCCGAGCGTTTCACCTTCAGCTTCTGTATCGCCCAGTGTTTCTCCAAGCGCTAGTCCATCTGTTTCGCCTTCAGTTAGTCCATCAGTCTCACCCAGTGTTTCACCCTCTGTGAGTCCGTCAGTATCACCCTCCGCTTCAGTCAGTCCGAGCGTTAGTCCAAGCGCTAGCCCGTCGGTTTCACCCAGCGTTTCTCCTTCAGTTAGTCCATCAGCAAGTGTTTCACCGTCTGTTTCTCCAAGCGCTAGTCCATCTGTTTCGCCTTCAGTTTCCCCGAGTGTATCTCCGAGTGCTTCACCTTCAGTTTCACCTTCAGTCTCTCCATCAGCTAGTGTTTCACCGTCAGTCTCACCCAGTGTTTCACCTTCTGTGAGTCCGAGCGTTAGTCCAAGCGCTAGTCCATCTGTTTCGCCATCGGCATCTCCCTCGGTCAGTCCGTCTATCTCGCCATCAGTTTCACCTTCAGTCTCTCCATCGGCAAGTGTCTCACCCTCTGTGAGTCCGTCTGTTTCTCCGAGTGTTTCACCTAGCGTTTCTCCTTCAGTTTCACCTTCAGTTAGTCCATCGGTAAGCCCATCCGTTTCACCGAGTGCCAGCGTCTCACCTTCAATTTCTCCATCTGCTTCTCCGTCAGTCAGCCCATCAGTCTCACCCAGTGCCAGTCCATCTGTTTCTCCGTCAGTTAGTCCATCAGTCTCACCTTCAGTCAGCCCTTCAGTCAGTCCATCGGCTTCAGTTTCACCCAGTGTCAGTCCATCTGTTTCGCCTTCAGTAAGTCCATCAGTTTCACCCTCTATCGGTGTATCTGTCAGCCCATCAGTCTCACCTAGTGTGAGTCCTTCAGTCAGTCCGTCAGTCAGCCCATCGGCAAGTGTTTCACCTTCAGTCTCACCCAGTGTCTCACCCTCTGTGAGTCCGAGTGTTAGTCCAAGCGCTAGTCCATCAGTTTCACCATCGGCATCTCCCTCAGTCAGTCCCTCTGTCTCGCCATCAATCTCACCCTCAGTCTCTCCATCGGCAAGTGTTTCACCGTCTGTAAGTCCGTCTGTTTCACCCAGTGCCAGTCTATCTGTCAGCCCATCAGTCTCACCCTCCGCTTCAGTCAGTCCGAGTATTAGTCCAAGCGCTAGTCCCTCAGTTTCACCCAGTATTTCACCCTCTGTGAGTCCATCAGCTAGTCCATCAGTCTCACCCAGTATTTCACCCTCTGTGAGTCCGAGCGTTTCTCCTTCAGCTTCTGTATCGCCCAGTGTTTCTCCAAGCGCTAGTCCAAGTGTTTCACCATCGGCATCTCCCTCTGCTTCACCATCAATTAGCCCATCAGCTTCACCATCAATTAGTCCTTCTGCTTCGATCAGCCCAAGTGTTTCACCTAGTGTTTCGCCATCGGTTAGCCCGAGTATTAGCCCCAGTGTCTCTCCAAGTGTTAGTCCATCAGTTTCTCCTTCCGTTTCTCCGAGTATCAGCCCCTCAGTATCTCCCTCGGCTTCGATATCACCATCAATTAGCCCTTCAGTATCACCAAGCGCATCTCCAAGCGTAAGCCCATCAATTAGTCCGTCGGCCTCACCTAGTGCGAGCCCATCGCTTTCTCCTTCAGTATCGCCGAGTGTCTCACCATCTGCTTCGGTTTCGCCGAGCGTCAGTCCAAGTGTTTCACCGAGTGTTTCTCCAAGTGTTAGCCCATCTGCTTCACCATCAGTCAGTCCGTCAATTAGTCCCTCAGTATCACCCAGTGTGAGTCCATCGGTATCACCAAGTGCTTCAGTATCTTCTTCAATTTCACCCAGTATTAGTCCATCAGTATCACCGAGTGCTAGCCCTTCGGTCTCGCCTTCAATTTCACCGAGTGTATCGCCAAGTCTGTCTCCGATAGTAAGCCCATCGGTTTCGCCTTCGATATCGCCAAGTGTTTCACCATCTGCCTCGGTATCTCCCAGTTTGAGTCCCAGTTTGTCTCCTTCAATTTCACCAAGCGTTAGTCCCTCCCTTAGTCCGAGTGCCAGTATTTCACCATCGGCTAGTCCCTCTTTAAGTCCGTCAGTTTCACCAAGTGTCTCTCCGAGTCTGAGTCCGTCTGTTTCACCGAGTCTGAGTCCCTCGGTCAGTCTATCGGTCAGTCCTAGCGTTTCTCCGTCAGCCAGTGTTTCCCCTTCAGTTAGCCCTTCAGCCAGCCCATCGCTTAGCCCCTCGGCTAGTCCAAGTGTCAGTCCATCAGCATCAGTTAGTCCAAGTGTTTCACCCAGCGTTAGTCCTTCTGCTTCAGTTAGTCCAAGTGTTAGCCCTTCAGCCAGCCCATCGCTTAGCCCCTCGGCTAGTCCATCGGTCAGTCCGTCTGCTTCAGTTAGTCCAAGCGTTTCACCCAGCGTTAGTCCATCAGCATCAGTTAGTCCAAGTGTTTCACCCAGTCTCAGCCCCTCAGCCTCAATTAGTCCAAGCGTTTCACCGTCGATTCTCGTTAGTCTTAGTCCGTCGGTCTCACTCAGTGGCTCAATATCTCCATCGCCTTCATCATCACCCTCACTACCCTCACCGACGTCTGCTAGCCCCAGCCCATCGCCATCACCCTCACCAACACCGGGTTCACCCTCACCAACACCTTCACCCAGTATTAGCCCCTCACCTTCAGCTTCGCCCAGTCCTCGGCCTGTTCCTACTCCGCCTCCGGCGCCAGTTATCTTTAACAAACACCCCCTCATTGTTGGTAGGGAAGTTGTTAGCAAGAGGGGTTATTTAGGCTTAAAGGCTGTTTCCATTCCTTCTTGGAACACTACTGGCCGGCCCAAGAAAGCTAAAAAGGGCACTTTTGGCTTTAATGTGGAAAGCAAAACATTGGAGTTCTGGAATGGAACTTCTTGGCTGAAATTGCCAATGAAAAAAATCAGCTAACCCCTCAAAAATTTTTCTCCCCCTTAAAACTTGACACCAAAAGAAAAAAGTCTATACAATGGATGTGAAGTCAAAATGGAAAAGAGTTATCCGCTCCTGCTAAATATCGGTCAAGACTTATTCTTAATGCTCGGCATGCCCAAAATTGCCTCCTGGAAAACAGGGGAGAGACCAAAAAAGGCCAAACAGGGAATCTTGGGATTTAACTTGCAAACCAACAGTCTGGAGTATTATGATGGTTCTAATTGGTTTGCAGCTAGTATGGGTAAAAAATAACCATTTGTTTTAGCTCTTGCATTTTGTTATATTGAGTTATATAGTCAAATTTAATCAAATGTTTAGTTTCTTAAAAAATATCAGTCCAACAGAAGTAATTCTTATTGTTCTGATCCTTGTGGTCCTGTTTGGCGGTAAATTCGCCATTAAATTAGGCAGGGTAGGGGGAGAAAGCTTCAGAGAAATTAAAAAAATCAAAGACGGCCTTACCGGGACTACTGAAAAAAGCGAATCACGTAAGGATTAAAAACCTGCGTTATTCGCGAGGTTAAAATAAAAAGGAGGTGTAGGATATGTTCCGCTCAATCGGGACCACAGAACTAATAGTTGTCGCTGTCATCGTTGTCTTCCTCTTCGGAGGTAAGAAAATCCCAGAACTCTTTGAAGGGGTAGCTAAGGCACTCAAAGAATTTAAAGACGCCTCGGGAGGCACCGACAAAAAAGACAAAGGTAATGCTTAATAAGGCATCATGGTTGCGACTAATATCCAACCTATAAATTCTTCTGAATTAGCCAAGATAAAAGAAAAACTTTCCCCTTTCCTCAAAGAAATCAGAAAAAGAATCATTTTTACCGTCGCCGTTTTTGTTGTTGCTACAATTATTGGTTTTATCTTTTATGAAAAAATCATTAAATTCTTACTTAGTCTTCTCCCTCTTGAAGGAATAAACATTGTTTTTACCTCTCCTTTTCAGTTCATTAATCTAGCCATCAGCTGCGGGATCGCTACTGGATTGGTAGTCGCCCTTCCTCTTTTAATCATCCAGGTTTTGTCTTTTCTAAAACCAGCTTTAAAGAGAAAAGAGTTTAAAAGAATAATCAAATTCTTACCTTTTTCCGTCATCCTTTTTTTAATTGGATTTGTTTTCGGGGCTCTAATTATGAAATGGCAGATCGAGGTCTTCCAGGCCAAATCAGTTCAATTAGGTATCGGCAGCATGTTAGATATCAGTAAGCTTCTGTCTACCTTTCTTTTAATCTCCACTCTAATGGGAATTAGTTTCCAGTTTCCAATTCTCTTGCTTTGCTTAGTCCGTTTTGACCTCATCAGCCGCCAAGAGTTAAGCCGAAAACGTCTGTGGATTTATCTGGGTTCTTTTTTCTTCGCTATCCTTCTTCCCATTGATTCAGTTTTGGCCGACATTCTTCTTTCTTTACCTCTTATCGTTTTATTTGAACTTACCCTGTTTTTGAGCAGGGTCTATAAAAGAAGATAATTTATCGCTGATACAGCCATTTCTCCACCCGAAAAAGAATTATATTAAGCTCCATTTGGCTTCCGTGATAAAATGAGGGGCATGAAGAAACAAAAAGTCGCCGTTGCTATGAGCGGGGGAGTTGATTCCGGAGTGGCCGCAGTCTTACTGGTCAAACAAGGTTACAAAGTAGCGGGTTTCCATCTGCAACTTTGGTCAGAAAGGGAAAAAGATCAGACTTTTTTAAATAAGTGTTGCGATACCGCCAGTTTACAATCGGCTCAACGAACCGCTAGTCAATTAAAGATACCTTTTTTTAAAGTTGACTTTGTGGCCCCTCTTTTTAAAAAAAGAGTAGTTGACTACTTTTTAAGAGAATATGGTTTAGGACGAACCCCAAATCCTTGTGTTGTTTGTAATCGTTTTATCAAATTTGGAGAATTAATGACTTATGCTCAAAATTTAGGCCACGATTATTTGGCCACCGGTCATTACGCAAGGATAGTAAAAAACAAACAGTTTCATCTTTTAAAGGGAAAAGACAAGAAAAAAGACCAATCTTATTTTCTTTACAATCTTAATCAAAAAAAGCTAGCCAAGATATTTTTTCCTGTTGGTGATTATCAAAAAAAAGAAGTAATTAAAATGGCTAAAAAATGGCAGTTACCAGTGGCCGAAAGACCTGAATCTCAAGAAATTTGTTTTTTCCCAGAAGATGATTATCGACCTTTTTTAAAACGGCAAATTAAAGAAAAAATCATTCCTGGTGAAGTGGTTAATCTTAAAGGTCAAGTGATTGGTAAACATTTAGGATTGCCTTTGTATACGGTGGGCCAAAGGCACGGTTTTAAGATTACTGACAAAAAAGTCCTAGGACCTCTTTATGTAGTTGATAAGAAAGTTAAAAAGAATCAGTTAGTCGTCGGTTTTGGCAAAGAAGTAGAAAAGAAAGAATTTTTAGTTAAAGACGTTAATTGGCTTTCTGGAAATCCGCCTAAAAAAGAAATAAAGTGTCAGGTAAGAATTCGTCATCAGGGTGATCTTCTGAAAGCAAGGATTAGAGGAAAGAAAGAAGTAAAAGTTGTTTTGGATGAATCAGAACGAGGCGTCGCTCCTGGTCAAGCAGCGGTTTTTTATCAAGGCGAGGAAGTATTTGGAGGCGGAATAATTAGCTTGAATAGGGATTGACAGTTAAGAACTATTTTGTTATCATCAACCAAGAAATGACATAGTTTAATGACCAGGTCGGGCGTTTGCCCGCAATAAAGCATTAATCCCGGCTTGGTCCGGGATTTTAAGTTTTTAGGAGTCCTTTGAAAATTGAATAGTAAACCTTTAACAATATTTATTGTGGTAGGAAATTTTTTTTGAGAGTTTGATCCTGGCTCAGGATGAACGCTGGCGGCGTGCCTTAAGCATGCAAGTCGAACGATCCCATTTCGGTGGGATAGTGGCGGACGGGTGAGTAACGCGTAGGAATCTACCCTTTGGTGGGGAATAGCTTCGAGAAATCGGAGGTAATACCGCATAAGCCGTTTACGGGAAAAAGCGTAACTGCTTGCCGAAGGATGAGCCTGCGTCCTATCAGCTTGTTGGTGGGGTAATGGCCTACCAAAGCAATGACGGGTAGCTGGTCTGAGAGGATGGTCAGCCACAAGGGCACTGAGACACGGGCCCTACACCTACGGGTGGCAGCAACTGGGAATCTTGCGCAATGGGCGAAAGCCTGACGCAGCGACGCCGCGTGCGGGATGAAGGCCTTCGGGTTGTAAACCGCTTTTATTTTGTTGTCGAAACAGAAAGAATAACCACCTGCAAACTACGTGCCAGAAGCCTCGGTGATACGTAGGGTGGAAGCGTTATCCGGATTTACTGGGCGTAAAGGGTTTCGTAGGCGGTTTATTAAGTCCAAGTTCAAAGCCTGGGGCTCAACCCCAGATCGGGTTTGGATACTGATAAACTAGAGGTCTTTAGGGGGTACTGGAATTCCTGGTGTAGGAGTGAAATCCATTGATATCAGGAGGAACGCCAAGGGCGAAGGCAGGTACCTGGGAATGACCTGACGCTGAGGAACGAAAGCTAGGGGAGCAAAAGGGATTAGAGACCCCTGTAGTCCTAGCCGTAAACGATCCTCGCTAGCTGCTCTATCTTTTCGATGGAGTGGCGCAAGCTAACGCGTTAAGCGAGGCGCCTGGGAAGTACGACCGCAAGGTTAAAACTCTAAGGAATTGACGGGGACCTGCACAACCGGTGGAGCATGTGGTTTAATACGACACAAAGCGTAGAACCTTACCTGGGCTTGACATGCTAGCTGCATCCTTCGCGAAAGCGAGGGAGCCTTTGAGGGTGCTAGCACAGCTACTGCATGGCTGCCGTCAGCTCGTGCCGTAGGGTGTTCCCTTAAGTGGGTAAACGAGCGCAACCCTTACTGTATGTTAAATATTCATACGGAACTGCCTGCGTTTAACGCGGGAGGAAGGGGAGGATGACGACTAGTCAGTATGATGCTTATGTCCAGGGCGACACACATCCTACAATGGGTACGACAACGAGTTGCAAAAGAGTAATCTGGAGCTAATCTCTTAAACGTATCCTCAGTTGGGATTGTGGGCTGAAATTCGCCCACATGAACCCGGAATCGGTAGTAATCGCGGGTCAGCAGACCGCGGTGAATACGTTCTCAGGTCTTGTACACACCGCCCGTGACTTCAGGAAAGCTGGGGGCGGCCGAAGTCCGCTTTTAAAGCGGCCTACGCCGAATTCAGTGATCAGGAATAACTCGTAACAAGGTATCCGTTCTGGAAGGAGCGGATGGATCACCTCCTTTCTGGAGTGAACGATCCGCCTTTGGCGGAAAAGACACCCCAAGATTTTGTTGGTTTTTCTTGCTTATCTCATTTATGAGATAGGAAACAAAACTAACGTCTCCTACCACAGTAAATAGGGTTAAAGAAAAAACCACCTAATCAAGGTGGTTTTTTAATGCCACTGAAAAGTTGAGGTTACTTTTTATAAGAAAATCTTTCTCTTGAAACTCTGATGACTTTTTCTCGGTTTTGGTTCTTAGATTTAGGTAGGGGTAGGGTATAGGCAAAGAAAGGTCTGGAAGTAATATTATCAACCGCTAGTTTAGTCACGACTTGGAAGTTGGAAAGACCAACCAAATCTTGTTCTGTATAAATACCCCCAAACTCTCTTTCTAAGATATTGGCGTCTTCGGCGCCAACTAGAAAAGAAATTAAAGTGGCAGCGTTTCCCAGGATTGCTTTCTGGACGTCTTCGTCAATTTGAGCCATGTATTGATTAGCTAAACAAAGGTTAAGACGATATTTTCTTGCTTCAGAAAGAATTTTAATAAAAGCCCTGGTAGCAAAGTTTTGAAACTCATCGACGTAAAGATAAAAATCCCGTCTTTGTTCTTCAGGAATATTAACCCGATTCATGGCGGCTAATTGAATTTTGGTAATTAACATTGCTCCTAATAGAGCAGCATTATCTTCTCCTAAACGTCCTTGGGAGAGGTTAAGAATAATCACTTTGCCCTCATTCATGATTCTTTCTAAATTAATAGTTGATTTGGGTTGGCCAATAAGACTGCGGATTAAAGGTGAAGTAACAAATTGGCCGACTTTGTTCAAAATGGGATTAATAGCTTCTTCTCTTAATCTGTCTGGCATCTTATTATATTCTTCGGTCCAAAAGCTGGTCAGAACTTGATCTTGAAGTTTTTCGACGATTTCGTTTCTGAAATTTTTGTTAGTTAAAATTCTAGGAACATCAACCAAAGTAGTGTTGGGCGTTTGAGCCAGGGTGAGTAAAGTATTTCTCAAAATATATTCCATTCTTGGTCCCCAGGAATGAGCGTAGAGTTTATAGAAAATAGAGACAATTCCAGAAGCAACAAGTTCAGCTTGCGCAGGATCATCAACCTCAAGAATATTGATAGAGAAGGGATATTCTTTATCAGCCGGATTTAAATAACAGATATCGTTTATCCGATGAGAGGGGATATAGTCCAAAAGAATTTCTGAAAGGTCACCATGAGGATCGATTACTGCCAAACCCTGGCGCTTTTTCAGATCATCAATGGCCATGTTGGCAATCATAGTTGATTTACCGGTACCAGATTTACCAACGGCATAAATATGACGACGACGATCATCCTTTTTTATGCCAAAAGTCATCAATTTATTTTTATATTCTGTTCTAGTAAAGAAATTAATTTCTGACTTTTGTTCTTCGGTTAAACCTTCAGCTATTGGTAAATTTTCTGGTGCTTCGGTTAAAACCGAACGCCCCCAAGCAATATTAGGAATTTTGACACTTTGTCCAGGCAGGTGCCAGAAAGTGGCCAATTCAGAAACAGAAAAAATTTGATAACGTGGGGTAAAACCTGATTGGTGGGTTAAGATGGCGTTTTTTAATTTATTTTTATTTAGAACAGAAGGCTTTTTGAAAGCTAGGGAGTTACCATCACCTCGAGTAAAAGGAGCAAAACCACCAGCTAATGATTTTAAAAGCAATTCCGAAGAAGTAGCTAGTCGGATACCCGTTTTTAATCCGCCTTCTTCAATTTTTTGTTTAATCAAATTTTCTCCAGGTAAAGCTTGCCTTTCTGTTTCACTGATTCTGATTCCTTTAGTGATGGCCCTTTGAGCTGACGATTGCCAGCCTGAACTGGCTTTTTGAAGGACTAACTGAATTAACAAAAGATCATTTTCGCTGGCTTTTGACATCACCGCTAAAATAGAGGAGAGTGAATCAACATCAGTGAATTCTTTATAGGTTTTAATAGGATAATAATAACTGGTTGATTGAGTCATCTGGCCGATTTTCAGAGATTCTTTTTCCCAATTTTGGAGATAGTCAGGGACACGATTAAGAATTGCAAGGGGATAAGCGGCCAAGATTTGGCTCTCTAAAAAAGGCAAAAGTTCTTCAGAAACAGCCACATAAAAGTGAATTCCTTGTTGATGACAGGTAATTTCTAAAATCAAGGGTTCTGATTGTTTTCTAAGAATTCTCTGAAAGATTGACTGAGAAGAAAGGGCTTTACTGAAACCAGAGAATAGATTAGCCGCCGATTCTGGGGTATACTCGTTTTCGCGAGGTATTCTTATTTCTAAAATTATTTTTTCTTTTTCGGGCATAATTAGGCGTCTTTTTTGACCACGCCACTGTGGCTTGACGCAGTGGGCGCGCCTGGGATCGAACCAGGGACCTCTTACTTATCAGGTAAGCGCTCTAAACCACTGAGCTACGCGCCCGATCAGAAAAATTTTAACATAAAAAAGAGTGGATATCTAGCCGCTTGACATCTATTCTGTCATTCCGTATAATAATCTCATATAATAAGATTGTAATTAAGGAGGCTTAACCCAGACGGGTTTAATCTTATGGGAAATCAGATGAAATATTACGTTATCACCAAGTTCTTTTGGCGTGGGACGTAGTCTGATTTCTTAGGTACCTTAAAAGGGTCGCCTCCGGGCGACTTTTTTGTTTTTTGGAAAAATGGTCAATAAATATCAAGAATTATTAATAAAAAAAGAAGAAGCTAAGGCAAAGCTTGATGAAGCGTTAAAAAATTTTAAGGGCGTTAAACACGAGGATTCAGCTACAGAGTTACAAGAGTCGCAGTTGAATGTCGCCCGAGCACATTTAATCAGTATCGAAGAAGAAATAAAGAATTTGAGAAATGAATAACCAGATCTCAAAAGAAGAGAAAAAAAAGGCTCTTCTTCAAAGTCAGGAGAAGGCCCTTGAGAGGCTCAGAAAAGTTCAAAAAAGGATGAGAGAGGAAGAGGAAGACTCTGAAGAAATTTGGCCCGGACATGATAGTACTAGATATCATCTTAAGATGACTGAATACGAGACTCTTTTAGCTTATCTCAAAGAAATAGATGAAGAGCTAAAAAAATTGGGCCGATAGCTCAGTTGGCAGAGCACCTGTTTTGCATACAGGAGGTCAGCGGTTCGAAGCCGCTTCGGTCCACCTTGGCTCCTTGAAAAGTGAATAGAATAAAGTAATAAAATATCTACCAAAGCCCATAAGGGCGGAGGTGGATTAAATCTTCACAGAGAAGAGCTACTCTAATTAATGCAGATAATGAATGCCTTGGCTGTTTGGGCCGAAGAAGGACGTGGCGTGACGACGAAACTCGTCGGGGAGGTGTCAAGCAACCTGCGATCCGGCGGTCTCCGAATGGGGAAACCCGGTCCGTTTCGACGGATCACTCAGCGTCAAAGTGTCACTTTTGTGACATCTAGACGCTAGAGAGGTAAGTGCCCGAATTGAAACATCTTAGTAGGGCGAGGAAAAGAAATCGAAGAGATTTCGTTAGTAGCGGCGAGCGAAAACGGAAAAGTCTAAACCCATCAATTGATGGGGGTTGTAGGACCTTAATATGGGAGTACCGAGGATAGCCGAAGTATCTGGAATTGGTACGCCAAAGAGAGCGAAAGCCTTGTAGGCAAAATCCAAAGTACCCCTAGAGGGATCCTAAGTACCACGAGAGATCAACTCCTGTGGGAATCTGGGGCGACCACGCTCCAAGACTAAATACCCAAACAGACCGATAGTGAACTAGTACCGTGAGGGAAAGGTGAAAAGTCCCCCGGGAGGGGAGTGAAATAGAACCTGAAATTATCTGCTGACAAACAGTCAAAGTCCGCTTTTAGCGGATGATGGCGTGCCTATTGAAGAATGAACCGGCGAGTTTTCATTCTCTCTATAAATCTAACCCATTTTGTGGGGAAGGTGCAGGGAAACCGAGTCTTAAAATGGCGTCAAGAGAGTGTGGAAGACCCGAAACCGGGCGAGCTATCCGTGGGCAGGGTGAAACCTATCGAAAGATGGGTGAAGGCCCGAACCAGTGTCTGGTACAAGAGGCTTGGATGACCTGCGGATAGGAGTAATATGCTAATCGTGCCCGGTGATAGCTGGTTCTCCCCGAAATATATTTAGGTATAGCGTTCTGATATAAACCAGAGAGGTAGAGCACTGAATGGATATGGGGCGGAAACGTCTCATATTCAATCAAACTCCGAATTCTTTGGGGTTCATCAGGGCAGTCAGCCCCGCCGGGCTAAGCTGGTGGGACTAAAGGGAAACAATCCAGACTTTCGTCTAAGGTCTCTAAATTGAATCTAAGTGTAAAAGGAAGTGAAATCGCTCAGACAGCTAGGAGGTTGGCTTAGAAGCAGCCATCCTTTAAAGAAAGCGTAACAGCTCACTAGTCGAGGGGTTTTGCGCCGAAGATCTAACGAGGCTAAGGTTCGTACCGAAGACAGAGGTGCCAAGTTTACTTGGTGCGGTAGGGGAGCGTTGATGTAGCAGTGAAGGCTACGGTGTAAGCCGGGCTGGAGCGACATCAAGTGAGAATGCCGGTATGAGTAGCGAGAAACCGGTGAGAATCCGGTTGGCCGAATATCCAAGGTTTCCGAAGCAATGGTCGTCAACTTCGGGTTAGTCGGTCCTAAGGCGAGGCCGAATGGCGTAGTCGATGGACAACAGGTTGATATTCCTGTACCTTGGTTGTTTCGTTATTAGTTGGGGAGAGACGAAATTTGATATATCTGGCGTCATAATGATTCGACGTTTAAGCTACAAATCAGTGGTGATTGGAAAATCCGTTACCATGACGGTAAGTAGTGATGAAAAGGCCTGAGCTTGTCGAAGGCCAATCAGACGGCGTTAAGTTTCCGAGAAAAGCTTCGCAATGAGAAACAATCGAGACCGTACCGCAAACCGACACAGGTGGATAGGTAGAGAATACTAAGGCCAGCGGGAGAAGGGGGTTTAAGGAACTCGGCAAAACAGCTGGGCGTAACTTCGGGAGATGCCCTGCCACGTTTGACGTGGCCGCAGCAAAAGATGCTTGCCGACTGTTTATCTAAAACACAGGTCTGTGCAAAGGCGAAAGCCAAAGTATACGGGCTGAGGCCTGCCCAGTGCTGGAAGGTTAAGGGGAAGGATGATTCAATTTTTTTGATGAGTTCTGAACTGAAGCCCCGGTAAACGGCAGCAGTAACTATAACTGTTCTACGGTAGCGAAGTCCCTTGTCGGGTAAGTTCCGACCTGCACGAAAGGTTTAACGAGCGAGCAACTGTCTTGAGCCCTCACCCGGTGAAATTGAAATGGCTGTGAAGATGCGGCCTACTTACTGCAGGACAAAAAGACCCTGTAAAGCTTTACTATAGCTTGACATTGGGTTGAATTTATTGATTGTCGAGAATAGGAGGGAGGCTTCGGCCAACAGTGAAATACCTCTCTTTGATAAGTTCAATTCTAACCTAAAGATCCTGGAAGCGGATTTGGGAACAGTGTCTGGTGGGTAGTTTGACTGGGGCGGTCGCTTGCTCAAAGGTAACGCAAGCGTACAAAGGTCGGCTTAGCGCGGATGGAAATCGCGCTGGACGTACAAAGGCAAAAGCCGGCTTAACTGCGAGACTGACGGGTCGAGCAGGGAGGAAACTCGGTCTTAGTGATCTCCCGTTTCTTCGTGGGAAGGACGGGACTTAACGGATAAAAGCTACTTCAGGGATAACAGAGTAGTCGCGCCCAAGAGTTCATATCGACGGCGCGGTTCGCTACCTCGATGTCGGCTCAGCGCATCCTGGGGGTGGAGAAGCTCCCAAGGGTTGGTCTGTTCGCCCATTAAAGCGCTACGTGAGCTGGGTTCAGAACGCCGTAAGGCAGTTCGGCCTCTATCCGCAGTAAGCGTTGGATACTTGAGAGAAGCTGACCATAGTACGAGAGGACCTGGTTGGGGGAATCCCTAGTGTGCCAGTTGTTGCCGTCAGGTGCATCGCTGGGTAGCTACATTCCTTCGGGATAACCGCTGAAAGCATCTAAGCGGGAAGCCCATCTCAAGATAAGGTATCCTTCCGCGTTTAACGCGGGAAAGATCGGTAGGAGATTACTACCTTGATAGGCGACCGGTGTAAGCACAGTAATGTGTTTAGCCAAGTCGTACTAATCGATCGAAGGAGTAGTTCGTGAAGATTAGTCCGCCTACGTTCTTAAATTTGGTAGATTAAAATTGTTCTATTCACTTTTAAAGGAGTCAAAATAAAAAATTGGCCAGTCCTTGGAGCGAAGTGGAACGACTCGTTCCCATTCCGAACACGAAAGTCAAACACTTCAGCGCCGACGATAGTTGATCCGCAAGGGTCTGCGAAAATAGGTCAGGGCTGGCCTTTTTGGTATTTCTAAAACCTCAAAACAATAAAAAGACTTGGCAAACTCTTAATTTTAAGGTAGAATAGAAAAACTTTCTTGAAAGTGAGGTAAATGGAATTTGAAAAAAAGAAAATCGAAAAAAATAGAGAAACAGACTAAAAAGTCTTCTCCCAAGGCTTCGGTTAAACGTTCTTCTAAAAAACAACCCACAACTATGGAAGAGCTTCTTAAACAAACAAAGCATCAGTTACATGGCTGGAAAAGAGGCGATGTGATTAACGGAATTGTAGTAGAAAAAACCAAAGGTATCCTTTATATAGATATCGGCGGTAAGAGCGAGGGGATGGTGATTGATCGGGAAATGAAAGCGGCTAGAGACTTTATTAAGGAATTGGAAGTGGGGAGTCAAGTTGAGGCAGTTGTAAGTCAACCAGAAAACGATAAAGGTCAGACTTTGCTTTCTCTTAAAAAAGCGGCAGCTGATTATCTCTGGGGTCGGTTTGAGGAAAAGATGAAAACAGGTGGGGCCGTAAGAGTGACAGGTAGGGAAGTTAATAAAGGGGGTTTAGTGGTTGAGGCCAAAGGTCTACAAGGTTTTATCCCCGCCTCTCAATTTGGTTCTAAATGGGAAGAAAAGATAGAAAGATTGATTAACCGACAGATTGAAGTAAAGCCGATCGAAGTGGATCGAGGCAAAAATCGATTAATTTTTTCAGAGAGAGAAGTTTCCGAAGCCGCTCTTCTCAAAGCGCAAGAAGAAGAACTTAGGAAGATTAAAATTGGCAATACTTTTTCTGGTAAGATCACAGGCGTGATGCCTTTTGGCTTTTTTGTCAAAATTAAACCAGACAAAATTGAACTAGAAGGATTGGTTCATATTTCGGAGATTTCTTGGCAAAGAGTTGAAGACCCCGGAGAGTTTTATAAAGTAGGTGATAAAATTAAAGTTAAAGTTTTGGCGGTTGATAAAACGACTGGTAAACTTAATCTTTCTATTAAACAGCTCAAACTTGATCCTTGGGAGGCGATTGAAAAGACATATCCGGTTGATGCTCGAGTCAAGAGTAAAGTTGTTCGCTTGGCTCCATTTGGTGCTTTTGTTGATGTAGAGGAAGGAATTGAGGGTCTAATTCATATTTCTAAAATTCCTGCGGAAAAATCTCTTAAAGTTGGTGATAAAGTTGATTGTTATATTGAGTCAATTGATAAAGAGGGGAGAAGAATGAGTTTGGGATTAGTTCTAAAAGAGAAACCAATAGGCTATAAATAGTTTTTTCTTCATGGCGAAACCGATTACCAAATTTGTTTGCCAACAGTGTGGAGCAGAAGCGCCAAAGTGGTTGGGTCGTTGTCCTCAGTGTGGAGAATGGAATAGTCTAGTTGAGACAAAATTGGGCATTCCAGATAGAGTAAGCGGAGAAATTATTTCCCAAGCTAAACCTCAGAAACTTTCCCAAATTAAATCGGTTTTTCAATCAAGAATGAAAACAGGGATAAGTGAATTTGATTTGGTTCTTGGTGGAGGAATAGTTTCTGGTTCAGTGGTATTGGTCAGTGGTGAACCAGGGATTGGTAAAAGTACTTTAATGCTTCAGTTAATCAGTCAGATAGATAAAAAAAGAACACCTCCTCTTTATGTCTCCGGAGAAGAATCGCTGCAACAAATAAAAATCAGGGCCCAAAGATTAAATTTGAAAATTCCAGAAACACTTTTTTTAACGGAAACTAATGTGGAAACAATTTGTGCTCAGATTAGAGATTTAAGACCTAAAATGGTGATTATTGATTCTATTCAAACTTGCTGGACAAGCAGTTTATCAGGAATGGCAGGATCGGTTGGCCAAGTAAGGGAGTCAGCGGCTATGTTTCTTAAAGTTGCCAAAAAAGAAGGGATTCCTTTACTTCTCGTTGGCCACGTAACCAAAGCTGGAGCGATTGCTGGGCCTAAAGTTCTTGAGCATATGGTGGATACGGTTATTTATATTGAAGGCGAAAGATTTGGAGGAGCGAGATTATTGAGAGCAACAAAAAATCGTTTTGGGGCTACCGACGAAGTCGGTGTTTTTGAAATGACCGACAAAGGCTTAATTGAAGTGACTAACCCTTCTAGGCTTTTTCTTAAAGAGCGAGTTAAGAAAACTCCAGGTTCAGTGGTAGTGGCTACTTTAGAAGGGACCCGACCTGTTTTGGTAGAAATTCAAGCTTTAGTTGTACCCACAACCTTAGTTATACCACGAAGAATTGGTCAAGGAATTGATGGTCGGCGTTTACAGCTTATCTCTGCAGTGTTAACTAAACAATTAAGATTGCCCTTAGCTACTTTTGATGTTTATGTTAATGTTGTTGGCGGCATTAGAATTGATGAGCCTGGGAGTGATTTAGGCGTTGCTTTAGCGATTATTTCTTCCTTTAAAGGCATTTCTCTTGATCCCAAAACGGTTTGTTTTGGTGAGATTGGTCTCTTGGGGGAGATAAGAGAAATTAGTCAAACTGATAAAAGGAAAAAAGAAGCCAGAAAATTAGGTTTGACTGAAATTATTTCTCCGGAGAAATTTGCTTCAGTTAGTCAATTAGCCAGAGAATTATTTAAGAAATAACTTTTCCCTTATTTATCCACAATACTTGATATTCCTTTTAAAAGTGGTTAAAATGAAGCTAATATAATAATAGTATAAACTATAGGACTGTCAGTTTTTTCAGAAGATTTTCTTATAGGATTGACACTCTTGACAAAATATGTTAAATTTGTCAAGAATTCACTTTTACAATTAAGCTTTAGTAATAAACAAAGAGCATTACTATCGCTGGACAGATTACCACGAATAGCAATGCCCTTCGCATGTTGGTATTGAGTCAGGACAGGCGACTCAAATACCAAGTTGACAATAACACAGTCGTCAAGAAAATGTCAAGATTTTAGATTCGATTTTGGGATGGAGGGTGGTGTGTAGGGCAGGCACACTACTCTCCATTCGAGAATCGAAAGTTTGCCTCTTGACAGAGTGTTTTAATTTTTGTTTAAATTAGATTGTAGATTGGTGAATTAAATTCTCCCTTAAATTAGTGGTTAGATTCCTTAATGCCAGTATCTAAGAAATTTATTGCTTCAGAGAAAAAAGAAGCCGTTTCTAAAACCGAGAAGAAGTTGTTAACGGCCGATGAGTTTGTGGGGAAAAAAGAAACTCCCTATGAAAATGAATTTAATGGGGTTGTCGATAATCGGCGGATTCCCGATGCAGATGTGCCAACTCACTTTGTCGAGGGGATCTTAGGGGTTGCTCCTGAAGGTCACGGCTATCTTAGACCTAAATTTTCGCCTTCTGACAGAGACGTTTATATTTCCTCTTCCCAAATTCACCGTTTCAATCTCCGTCCTGGTGACATGATTGGTGGCCAGGCCCGAGAGCCAAAAGAAAATGAACGTTATTATGGCCTTTTAAAAGTAGAAAAAATTAATGATTTGGCTCCAGATAAAGTAGGTAAGCGACCAGTTTTCGAGAGTTTGACGCCCCTCTATCCTGAGGAACAAATTAAACTAGAAACAGGCAAGGCACCTGTTTCTACTAGAGTTATTGACCTTATCTCGCCGATTGGTAGAGGCCAACGGGGCTTAATTGTTTCACCACCTAAAGCAGGTAAAACTTGGCTTTTAAAGGATATTGCTAATGGGATTACCGAGAACTACAAAGATATTCATTTGATGGCAGTTTTGGTAGGAGAAAGACCAGAAGAGGTGACTGATATTGCCCGTTCAGTTAAAGGTGAGGTTATTTCTTCTAATTTTGATGAGCCACCAGAACAGCAGACAAGCGCAGCTGAAGTAGCTCTAGAGCGAGCTAAACGGCTGGTAGAACTTGGCAAAGACGTGATTATCCTTTTGGATTCAATCACCCGTTTAGCCCGTGCTTATAATCTCAGTATTCCCACTTCGGGGCGAACTTTGACTGGTGGTTTTGATCCAGCCGCTCTCTGGCCTCCAAAGAAATTCTTTGGTGCCGCCAGAAACATTGAGAAAGGTGGTTCGCTAACGATTATTGGTACCTGTTTGGTTGAAACAGGTTCGAAAATGGATGATTTGATTTACGAAGAATTTAAAGGGACCGGTAATATGGAGCTCCATTTGGTTAGAGAATTAGCCGAGCGGCGAGTTTATCCGGCGATTGATATTCAACGCTCTGGGACCCGACAAGAAGAACTTCTCTACGGCAAGACAGTCTATCCTAAAATTATTACCATGAGAAAGATGGTTGATATGCTCGGGGCGAATGAGAGAACAGAATTATTTTTAGAACGTTTAATTAAAACCAAATCTAACAGCGAATTCTTAAAGACTCTCAATCAAGGCTAGAGCGGTTAAATTGACTTCTACTTCTGCCTATGTTAACCTGGTTCCACTTATGGAGCACCCCTCTTTTAAAAAAGATATTTGGCAATTCCTCTGTAGTTTAGGTCGTTATTCTCGCAAAAAAACCGCTAGAATTTTTCATTTGTTCGAAGGGGGTAAGTCAAAGATGGCGGTGGTTCTTTACCGTCAGCGGGGACGCTACAGTCGGCCTTTTGTTCACTCCGGAATGATGCTTTTAATTGTGATAGGAATTACCCTAGGACCGGTTTTAATTGAAGAGAATTTCCCTGGATTGACAGAGAGTTCCTGGCAGCAGGCTGAAGCGACGGCTGTTATTTCCGCCACTAAAGGAGAGATAGAAACCTCGACTCTTGAGTCAATTAAACCCCGTTCAGAGATTATTGAGTACACGGTTAAGTCAGGCGATACGGTTTCAACCATTGCCGAGAAATTTGGTGTTTCCATTGATACGATTCGTTGGGAGAATAATCTTGAGACAATTAAATCAATCAAGGTAGGTAGTGTCTTAAGAATTCTCCCGGTCACTGGTATTTCCCATAAAGTCCAACACGGAGAAACAATCTATTCGATTGCCAGAAAATACCAAGTTGATGCCCAGGTGGTTGTTAACTGGCCTTACAACTCCTTTGCTAATGATGAAACTTTTGCTTTAGCGGTTGGTCAAGAATTGGTTGTTCCTGAAGGGATTATGCCTAAGGCAACACCTAGTGAACCAAGACGTTATTATGCGGAGGTGCCAGCCGCTGGGACGATTACTGGCACCGGTCAGTTTGTTTGGCCAGCGAGCGGCCGAATTACTCAATATTTTGTTTGGTACCACCCTGGAATTGATATTGCTAATAATAGTGCTCCAAATGCTCTGGCAGCTGATTCAGGAACAGTAATAGTGGCTGGTTGGCCTGCCCCTTGGGCTTATGGTAATCGGGTTTTGATTGACCATGGTAATGGTTTTAGCACTCTTTATGCTCATCTGTCGGCAATTTATGTTTCTCCTGGTCAAAATGTTAGTCGGGGACAGTCAATTGGAAAAATAGGCTCAACCGGGCGGAGTACAGGTATTCATCTTCACTTTGAGATAAGGAACGGAGGCGTGGCTGTTAATCCTTTAAGCTATCTTAAGTAGTAATATTCTCTTATTTTTTCGTTTTTTCCTATAACAAAAAGCCTAGAAGTTACTTTTAAGTGGACCGTGCGGGAGTCGAACCCGCGACCTTCTGCATGCCATGCAGACGCTCTAGCCAACTGAGCTAACGGCCCAGAGTGGACCTGGAGGGAGTCGAACCCTCGACCTCCGCAATGCGAATGCGACGCTCTAGCCAACTGAGCTACAGGCCCAATACTTACTTTAATTTTAACATTGAAACCTTAAAAATTCTACTTTAGGGAGATGATTCTTCTGATAAGTTGATTAGTGGTTGAGTTATTGGTGAAGGTAAAGGCGAGGGTTCAGTTAAGCTAGACTCTTCTGTTTCAGGAGAAACAGCTTTTTCTTGTTGTTGGGGTAATTCTTTAGCTAAAGCCTCTAATTCATTCTTAGCTTTTTGGTAGTCAGTTGAATTAGGATCAACTAAATTAACCACATTTTGCATAGCGTTATAAGCTTCCTGATACATTTCTCTTTCTCGGTAAGTGGCGGAGAGATTATAATAAGCGTTAGCATAATCTGATTTAAGAGAAACGGCGATTTCAAATTGACGAGTCGCTTGTTCAAAATCCTCAAGACTATAGTGGAGTCCGCCTAATTCGATGCGAATTTGAGGGTTAAGAGGATCATTAATAATTGCTTGTTGGTAACTAGTAATGGCCCATTGATCAGACTTATCAGCAAATCTAAGAAGACTGCGATAAGTTTGAGCTAGATTTTCCCAATTAACCGCATCAGTCGGGTTAAGAACAGTGGCAATTTTGGCTTCTCTCACTGTTTGTTGGAACAAACTAGTTATTTTATCCCAGTCTCGGCTGGCTTGATCTGGTTGGTTAACTAGAGCAAAGGCAAGAATAAGATTGGTTTGAGAATAAACGCGACGATAAAGAGGTGAATAGGGATTGAGTTTAATCGCCCTAATTTGTTGATTGTAGGTAGGGATGCCTTGATTTTTAGCTAAGGAATCAAGTGATTGTGTAAAAACAATTTCGGCGACATAAATTCGCCCCCAGAGATAAACAAAAAAGAGAATAATTGCTAAGCCAACAGTTAAGATAATAGGCGGGATTTTTTTTGAGGAGAAAGATAGTTGTTTTGTTTCCTCAGGCTTGAGATTGAAAAAAGCTAACAAGATGTAGGTTAAACTGAGAATAACTAAGTTAATTCCAATCAACCAGGGAATAATAAGGGTAATAGCCAGGATAATTAAAAGTAATCTTTGGTTTTCTTTTCTTTGTTGGTAACTTTTAAAAAAGAGAAGACCGATTTTAATTATTAAAAATAAGTAAGCAAAAAAGACTAATAAACCACCAGTCGTTAATAAGTCAAGGGGATAGATTATTGCTCGATCAAAACGGAAATTCCAGAAGTCATTTTGATTAAAACTTAAAGGTTTAAAGCGACTAAAAGCAGAAATATAATTACCTGGGCCAACTCCAAAAAGAGGATTGGTTTTAAGAGATTCAATGCTAATAATCCAACTATCTCGGTAAGAGAGAAAAGCAAAATCTTTACCTAGTTCTGGAGTTAGGTTATGGATACTTAAAATCAAGCTTAAGGTAATAATGAAACAAGCGCCACCAGTTAGAAATGTTATTAAATATTCTTTTTTATTAAGTTGCTTAACGAAGAGGTAAAGGGTAAGGATTAAGCCAAGAAAAAGAAACGAAATTAGAATTAGTATACTACCAAGAGGAGTAAACCATTTATCTTCTAGCCAAGGAAGATTAGTGAAAGAGCTTGTCAGACCAGAAGATTGATAGAGAGTGGCTAGTGAAAGAAAAACAGCACTGATAATTAGACTTGAAAATAAATAAGGGAGAAATTTAGATTTTAAATTGTTAGTGATTATAAAGTAGATAAGCGTTAAGCTAATGATTGTACCTGTGCCGGTTGATGCCAAAAAGGGAATAGTCTTGTGAGTTTTAGTCATTAAGCTAGCAATGATAAAAGCGATCATTAAAAGAAGAAGAGGAAGATCTAAAGGTGATCTTCGGAAAACAAGCTTTTGGTTCAAAACCATTTTTATCAACCAAAGGATTAGGAGGAGGCTAGTAAAAACAATCAAAAGAGTTTGTTTATTAAACTCATAAAAATCGATTGTAATTGGCAGGAAAAAGATTGGCAAGAGAAAAGCTAAGCTGATGATTAACCAACCCATGATTTTTTCTATATCCCAAATTATTTTATTTTCCATAACTTCTCAATTATAGCTTTGATTCAGTTAATAATCCACCAATTGAAATTAATATCTTGATTAATCTTTTTATCAATGCCTACTCTAAACCAACCAATCTCTTCTGGAGAATCAGCTTTTTTGGCTTTAATAAAGAGGACTTTATTATCAGGGTCACTGGTAGGGGTAACGTAAATCATCGTATCATCTGTAACAAAATGAGATTTAATAGTGATTTCTGTATCATGGGCAGTTAGAGTAGCTTGGCCAGCAGTGGCATTAGTTTCAATTTCATTTTCTGAGATTTGATTAGTTTCTTGTTTAGCATTAGCAATGGCTACCTTTTTAAAAGTTGATGTCCCCGAGGAATCAATTGAGGCAATTGTTTCTTGATCAACGCCTTTAACAATTAATTTACCGAAACTAGATTCTTCTTCTGATTCTGATTGGTTGTCTAGATTAATAATCAGATCCTGATCTGGTAATGGTTCGATTTCGCTCAAAGCTAATCTGCCTTTAATCGCCACATCACCTTTAAAAACAACGTTTCCTTGAGAATCAATCGTAATTTTGCCAGCTAAGATATCAATCCCTCCTAAACCAAGATTTTGAAGATAAAGGTTGTCGATTAAAGAATTGATTGAATTGTCAGCTAGATTCAGGGTGCCACCAATATTAAGCGAGCCGGCAACCGAGGTATCACCAAGAGAGGTATTACCCAGAACAGTGAGATTATTATTAATCATTAAATTCTCACCAGAAATATCATTTAGGTCAGCTTGGGAGGTTGCTTCAGTTGAAGTTTTCAAAATCTCGTCAACCAAAGCCTCTATATCTGGTGAAAGTTCAAGATCAGCCATTGGGTCAATATTACTACTTTCAGTGGCTGGTGATTCTTCCTCTGTAATTGTTTCTGGTGGCGGTGTTGGCGAAGATATTGCCGATGCTGTTTCTTTATTAGCCTCTAATTGAGCCAGCCTTTCTTCTAATCCCTGAATTTTTTGAGCAGAAACGGTGGCGGCTAAGAGTTCGCCAAATTTGCCTTCTAAACTAACGATTTCATTGCTAACGATTTTATCAGCGTAGAGGGTACCAGTAATGGTGGCGTCTTTAGTTTCTAAGTTCTCACTGGTGATAACCTTGCTTAAAAGTTTCTCAAATTTACCTTTATCTGCTGTAATCTCACCACTAAAGGTAGCGTTGCCAAGGCTATCAATACTAGCGACCTCTTGACCGTCCTTGCCTTTAATAATTAATTTGCCAAAACCACTTTCATCTTTTTCCAAATTAACAATCAGATTTTCGCCTGGTTTTGAATCAATCTCTTTCAAACTAATTCTTTCTGTATCAATATCTTGAGTTTCGATTAAAGGTGTGACTAAACTTTGGGTTTGGATTTCTTGGCTGGCTAATTTATCAGTTACCAATTCTTTGGTTTCAATCAAACCAGCTTTAATCTTGCCAATCACTGCTTCTTTAAGGATACTAACCTTTTCGATTAGCCCATCAGTAGAATCTTTAACAACGAATTCTTCTTCACCATCTTCAGTTATTATCTTTTCAATAAAGATGTCACCGGTATCTGTTAGATAAACATCAGGGTTATACCAAGAGATATTGATAAAAATCTCAATTTTGCCGCATTGATATTGTTCATAAGGTGCAGTACACGGTTCGAGTGTTTGCTCCAAACCAAAAGGCTCTAGGGCTTTACCAACAATTGGTCCAGCTTCAGTACTTTTCATTCCCACGCCTGGAATCTTACTTGATGTAACCGGATCGCCAGTTTTAATCAGACCGTTGATAGTGGAGACTTTAGTTTTAAATACACCACTAATAGTTGGTCTGTAACCATCACTGTCATTATATTCTGCTATGCCAATAATATTTTGGTCATAGGCATAGCTTGATTTTGTAAATCTTGCGTTTTCGATGGTCTGATTTGAATCTAAAGCCTCGGTTATAGAGAGAAGATCTCCCACGGTAAATGACTCTTCCTCTTTAGGATAGATTCTGCTTTCAATAATATGGCCAGTAGCATAGCTTTGTGCAATCATACCTCCTCCGACTCTAAACAGATAGGACCCTATATCTATTGTTCCAATACCAATATTGCCGTTAAGTGAGTCAGAAAAGAAGATAGTTGGAGAACTATTTGCCGAAATTTCGCTACCTAAATCAACGCTAACGCTAACTGTTTTTCTTTGGATAAAGACCACGTCTAAATATGGTGGTTGAATGCCGGTCGCTGTGGAAGTTGTGAAACTATAATTGTGTGTGTGGTCGGCCTGTGCCAAAGTATAGGGATTACCAGTGGCGCCATGTTGACCGGTGTTATTTGATGGAACAGAGGTAGCTTTTGTTCCGTTAGAAGTATGATTGTGGGTTGTTGCTCCTCCTGTTTCGCCATAACTAGTGTTTCCTCTGGGAAATAGATTAGAGCTGTTCAAAGAAGTGAATAGATTCCAGCCAAGGGGGGGTGCGGAATTTGAATTTGTTGGGACGATGACATTGGCTTCAAAAGGAGCAGTAGCGTCGGGAGTGGCCGCAATTACATCCAAATAGGGAGGAACATTACTTCCTCCAGAAGTAGTTCCGCTAACTGTGTGAGTATGTGGGTCGTTTGGAATATATGCCTTTGTCCCGCTGCTCCCACCAGCCGATGGGTTAGAGCTTCCTGTGCTATAGGGATGAGTATGGGTTGTTGCTCCTCCTGTTTCGCCATAACTAGTGTTTCCTCTGGGAAATCGATTGGAATCGTTCAAACCGGAGAACGAGCTCCAGCCAGAGGGCAAAGAAGAATACCAAGAAATTGATGAGGTTGGAAGAAGTGGGGCCGGATCATCAGCAGAGCAGAATATAACAGATAGATAAGGAGGTATTTGGTTATTTGCAGTCGAGCTAACTGTTCCGCTATAGGTATGAGTATGAGTATATGATGTGGCAGCAGAGGAGGTTGTTCCATAGGAGATAGTAATAGATGGCCCAGTAGTTGTTCCGCTAAAAGTGTGAACAGCGTGAGCCGTTGTTCCTCCTGTTCCGCCATAACTAGTACTTCCCCTTGGGAATCGATTAGAATCGTTCAAACCGGAGAATGAGCTCCAACCAGAGGGACACGAGACATTAAACATGGTAATAAATGAGCCAGAATAGGTTTCGCTTGCATTGATAGAAGTGGAATTTCCGTAGACAAGATAAATTTCTTTTTGGGAAGTAGCCGGTATAGTGGGAACTGTTACCCAAATCTGGGTTGCAGAAGTGTTACATCCTTGTTCTAACCAATAAACTAAGGGAGTTGTTTTATCTGAATCCATAAATCTTATATCATCACAGTCCGATTGCATTTTGCTGTTAGAGATTAGAGTAGCGGTATCGATTTCAACTAAAATATCATAATCTGTGAGTTCTCCTCCCGAATTAGTGATAGTGATATTCCTTTGGTAATCATATTTTTGCCTCATAATGACAGAGCCATTAACATCTAATTTAACTACAGGCTCTACCATCCCAATTCCCACGTTGCCGGTGGTGCTTTGTAAGATAACATCACCATCACTGTTAAAAATAAAGTCATCGGAAGTAGTGTCGTAGTAAATTCTGCCTTCATCGGAAGTATTGGTACCGATATGGAGAGTTTCTGGCCCTAGGTAGAGATTGGCCCAGCGGGCGGTATTGGAACCAAGGTCAAAGGAATCATTAGATTGGGGAGAGATGTGATAGGCGGTAAGGTCGCCTCCAAGGACAGTATTTTGTGAGCCATCAAAAGTAATGACAACACCTCCAGAATCGTAAATATTATTACCGCCTACGGTAATGTTTCCTTCAACATCAAGCTTCGTTCCTGGTGTATCTGTTCCAATCCCAAAATCGCCGCCGGAGACATTAATCCACGAGTCATTATTGGCCACCGGTGAAAAGTAAATTTCGGCTGATGCTGTGGCATCGTTACCTAAAGCCAAAGACTGAGAATTAGGATCAAGATAAGGGAAAATTAGACCGCACCAACCATTAGGCCCATCGCAGTTATTATATTCCCAAAAGAGGGAAGTGCCATCGGGTCCGACTGGTCCTGTCGGTCCCGTTGGTCCGGAGGCACCTTCAGCTCCTGTCGCTCCCGTTGGTCCAGTCGGCCCGGTTACACCTACTTCACCGGTAGCACCGGTTGGTCCGGTCGGCCCGGTTACACCTACTTCACCGGTAGCACCGGTTGGTCCAGACTCACCTTCAATGCCGGTCGCTCCCGTTGGACCAGTTGGTCCAGTAGCTCCTTCCGCGCCAGTCGCGCCGGTTGGTCCGGTCGGCCCGGTTACACCGGCCTCACCCGTCGCGCCGGTTGGTCCAGTTGGTCCGGTAGCTCCGGTTGGTCCAGTTGGTCCGGTTGCTCCGGTGGGACCGATGACTCCGGTCGCACCGGTTGGTCCGGTTGGTCCGGTTACACCTACTTCACCGGTAGCTCCGGTTGGTCCAGTTGGCCCGGTTGCTCCGGTGGGACCGATGACTCCGGTGGCTCCGGTTGGTCCGGTGGGACCGGTTACACCGATTTCACCGGTCGCTCCGGTTGGTCCGGTGGGTCCGGTTACACCGATTTCACCAGTCGCTCCGGTTGGTCCGGTAGGTCCGGTTGGTCCCGAAGCACCGATCGCCCCGGTGGCTCCGGTTGGTCCGGTGGGTCCGGTTACACCGATTTCACCAGTCGCTCCGGTTGGTCCCGAAGCACCAACTGCACCAGTCGCACCTGTTGAACTTGTACCGGTTCCACCAGAACCGGCTGGAGAAAAAGTAAGAACAGTTTTTTCATCTTGAGAAATTGGGGGGTTACCCCCGGTTGAAGCAATAAAAGTAACAGTGATTTTATGCCAATCACCCTCATCATTAACACTCTTGACTTTTCCATACCACCATTTTTCCGCTCCATTGCTTTCGCTAAAGATTCTAATGTAGCCATATTGGCCACCATTCCTAAGATTGTCTAAAAAAGCATCAATATCCTTATTATCACCATTAGTATCACTAACAATAATTTTTCTGATATCAGTTGCGGTTGAATGGTCAAATCTTAGGTAGCCTGAACCTGGATCGTTTTCAAGAATATCAGTATTGAAGTTGAATGAAGTTGAATAGCCGCCAAATTCTCCTTGGTTACCAGCCGGTCCTGTTGCTCCAGCGAGATCTGTCCAGGCAGAACCATCACAATAATAAAATTTATTAGTATCTCTGTCATAGTAGATTTTGCCCTTATTAGCTGAGTTACAAATACCTGCGTAAACTTGGGTATTAGTTCCTAAAGTTAAGGTACCGGAGAGATTAACATTGCCATTAGCATCAACAGTGAATTTAGGCGAAGGAATCGAACCGGCCTCAAGTTTTAAGAGATTATAATTTTTATTGTCGTTGCCTACATAACCGTAATACAAAGTGTTAGCTTCTTTGTTGCCAGAAATACCTAAGTTTGCGTCAATCGCATTTATCACTTCACCTGAACCAGCGCTAAGCATTAAATTTAGCACTCCAGACCCATCAGGTGCTAAGGTAATATTGCCGTCTGATCCGACTGGCGTTACCAGGCTGATTGCTTGACCTTCGATAGCAAAATTGCCTTGGGTTGATTTGATTTTAGGAGAGTTGGCAGCCAGAATAAGATTACCTTCTTCATTTAAAACCGGAACCATATTACCTTCTGGAGCTTGGGATGGTGGAAATTCATTTAATAAATAGGAGTCTGCAGCGTGGGCGGCCGAGGAGATAGGAATTCTCGGACTAAGTTTTTGATTATTAGTCGTAATTTCAAGATAAAGCCTTTCCTCTTGAAAGAAAATCTGGGAAGAAAGTTCATAATCACCTCGGGTCGTATCGCCAAGCGGAGCTTGGAATTTACCTTCAGGATTAGGGACTAAAGGCCAAGTTTTTGACTGCCAAAGAGGTGCACCACCTTCTTTTTGGTTATAAATTTCAAAGACAACCTGGGATTCGTGAGTAATTGCTTCGCCTGTATTGGTGGTTAGTTTGCCTTGAAAATTGATAATCCAAGGTGAATAAGCGGCTGCAGTCGGCGTTACTACTTGTTGGATGCGCATGGAGCGAATATAAGAGTAAAAGCGATAAGAAGAGAGGAGAAGGAGGATAATAATGATAACAATACCTAAGACAATTTTAGCTAGTTTTACTGGTGCTGATTGAAGCCAACTTTCTTTTTTAGTGACCATCTCTGTTTCTTGAGGCAGAGAAGAGTTTTTTTTCTCAAAAGGATTGTTTTTTAGATAACCTGCCTTAGTTGCCCAAGCAGCGAATTTACGTAAGGCTGAAAGGCGACGATTAACGGTACTCGAGGAGAGATTAAGGACATTAATCAAGTTGTCTTGATAGGCATCAATGGTTTCTTTGTTTATTTGGCTAAGTGTTGATTTTGATGACATTTCTAAAGGTTTTGAGAAAGTTTTAAGGCTTTGATTAAGGTGATATAATTGAAATGCGGGCTACCTTTCGTCTCTGACGGAAAAAGCGAAATTTGGTTCCCCTCCAATTTGCTTGCGGCGGCCCGCATTAGTTTTGTTAAGCTACGTTTTTAATTCCAACCAACTTAAAAAGTGCCTTAAATCTGAAAGATAGTTATTAATGGTTATTTGACTGGCTTCTTGTCTTTCTAGATGTCTTTTAAATTTAATGAGGACTCCTTGGTAGGGATGTTTGGTTGAAAAACGAAGATTTTTTACTTGAGAAAGCTCATTTTTATTTAGCCATCCTTGACTAAGACCAAGATAACCAAATTTTCTTAGAGCTGAAAGACGACGGTTGATCGTCGACAGGGGAGTATTTTTGGCAATTAAATCAGTTTTATATTCTTCAATTGTTTGTTGGTTAAAAAGATTAAAAATTCCTTTACCGGCGACTTGATATTTGATTCCTGTTTTCTTTGTTAACCAGTTAAGAAAGTTGTTAATGTCGGCCACATAATTTTTGATGGTGACAGAAGAAACCTTTTGTGATTCAAGATAGGAGCGAAAGAGTTTGGGCAGGTCCATGTTTTAAAGAAAGAGCCAAATAAAAGCACAACTGAAAATTAGGAGAGCTACGAAAACCTCAGCAAGACCAGTAAAGTTTTTTGATTTTTCGAAAGAATAATGTTGGCTATATTTTGTCATTTTTGAAAATTCCCGCAAACTTAATTTAGCTTCAAATTATAAAAGATTATACTAAATTATAAGAACAAAACTACTATAATAAGGGCTGGAGATACTTGTCAAGAGGCAATTTTTGTAGAGTTTGACCTATTTAGATCAGGTATAAAGGAGGGTAATAAAAGTCTTTGTAAAGATTTTCATAAAGATTCACACGAATAATAATTACCGCAAAATTACCTAATTAATCTGTCATAAGATTGCATAGTATATCAAGGTTAAAAATATTTTAGCCGAGGAGAACTTGATATGTTTTGATATAAAAGAGTCATTTTAAAATAAAGTAAACCTATAGAATTGTTGGTTAGTTTTTATTGTGACTAAAGAAGCTCATTTGTTTAAAAAGTAATCTCAGTTATTAATGAAGTAGATAAATTCCTTTAACAATTTCTAAAAATATTAACAAAGATGGTTCGTTTATATATCTATCCTAGAGTATCTCGAAAAGTGTTTAAATTAGCGACCTTTTTCCTTGTTTGCTAAAGAAGTGATTAATTAATAAAAGCGCCATTTTTAGGTTAAAGCTTTAGTCTAATAGTTTTTTAATAGAAGAAATTATTGTTTTGCGACAGTTTATTCAACAAGTCCTCTAGTAGTTGTTTTTTTCTTAATTAAAGCCTGCGTTTATTGATTTTTTAAGTAATATTTTGATTTATTTATTAGGTAAAGAGGCGGTTCGAGAGCAGGCGTTTTTTTAGGCGAAGGAAAATAATAAGCGTGACGATTGCTAAGGTTAGAAGAAGGGGTTTAATGAGAGCTGGTTGATATTTAAAAGAAATTTGGTGTTTTCCAGGGTTAACTTTGGTGGCCATAAAGCTCGGGAAGACCATTATTTTTTGGACAGGTTGATTATCGATAGTTGCTTGCCAGTTAGGGTGGTAAGTCATTTTAAAAACAATTAAACAATCTTGGCATGCTTCGTCAATTTCAATACTAGCCTCATATTCTTGGAAGTTTATCTCTTCTTGTAAAATTTTTCCTTGAGGGTTGATTTTAAAAGGTTGTTCTTGATTAAAGACTGGACTTACGAAGAGATTAAATTCTTGATTAAGGGCTTGATAATTAGCTTCATCAGTCATTTTAATTTGCCAACTGGCATCTGATTGGCCTTTTAAGATTAAGGCGGGGAATTGTTTTTGTTTTACCCAAGGAGAAATAATCCAAGAACGAGTAATGTTAAAAAGGTTTTCTTTTGAACTGAGAACATTAAGATCAGAGTAACCTAGGTCAAAATAGCCAGTTGTTTCAATTTCAGAGAGTTTGTAGTTGCCATAACTAATAATTTCTTCAGCAAAAGAAGGGACTGAATAATCAAGGGGGCTAACCAAATAGCGAATATTATAGAGATTGTAGTGCTCTGGTAATTGTTCATTAAAGAATTGTTCAGGATCAGAGTTGAGGGACCAAGTTTCTGGCAAGAAGCCACCAATTTCAAAACCACGGGCAGAGAGAGCCATATAGACTGGTGTCGGTCCTGCTTTAAAACTTCGGCCCCAATTGCCTGGTCGACCAGCGTAAATTCGTCCTCGGGGAAGCTCATTGAGCTTCTGGACTATTTTGCCTAAGTTAGCCCAATCTTCAATAAATTCTTGATTGGCTCCTGGAAGCCATTCTCTGTTCAAATCAAGGTAATTGTAGGTTTGGCGAAAGACAGGTAAAGAAATAATAAGAATTACAACGATACATAAAGATATATTTATATCAGGAGAAAATTTAAGCCTCAGAATTCTTGTAATTAGCCAATTAAGGCCAATACCAATAAGAAAAATACTGGCTAGATGGACACCAATAATGAAACGATGAAGATGATAGTCCTTTAATAAGGGAAAGAGGTTAATTAAGTCTCCAAAAAACGGTTTGCCAAAAAAGAGAATTAGCCAGAAAGGAAAAAGAAAAAAGAAAAAGCGATGCCTGGGCTTTTGAGCGCGAAAAGCCGCAATCAGGAAGCCAAGAATAGTTAAGAAGGTTAGGATAGGTAAGCGGCCAAAGTCTAGTAAATCACCATTAAGGAAAAGATTGATAACACTCTCGAATCCATAAGAAAACCACTTACTGGGTGGGTCCCAGAAACTAACAGCATGATATTGATTGTTGAGAAACAAGGGTATGAACCAGTAGGAAAGGAAGATAAATGTAATTGAGAAAACAATCAAAAGACGCATATAGTTCTTAATTAAACTTATGCATTTAGGTTTAGAAATGACTTTTTGCCAAGAGGAAAGCCAGTTTCTCTTAGGCAGTTTGACTAAGGCCAAAGGGATTAACAAGCAAGAAAGAAGACCAATATAACCAGTGGCGAGGTGAGAAGCTAGACAGGCGACAAGAAAGCCAATTGCCACCAGATATTTTTTATTTTCTTTGACAGCTTGCCAAGTAAAACCAAGGGCCAAAGGTAAGAAGAAAACACTTAAAGCTTGTAAAGAAAGGCCGTAGCCTCGCCAAACATAGCTTGAGACATCAATTCCGTAAAGACCATCAGTTAAAAGTTGGGAGGAAAACAGAGCAATTAAGCCAGAAGTTAATTTTGAGAAACAGAATTTTCGAGCACCAATATAAAAAGCCAGAGGAGTAAAAACAAGGATTAGATATTGGAGAAGATGAAAATAATCAAAGAATTGGAGGGGCAGAAAAGGTTCAATAAGTTTGTAACTCGCCACTGTGACTAAATGGGGTAAATGGGAGTAATAAAAAGGCAGAGGATAACCATCAGCCCAGTTGGGCACCCAATGGTCAATCAAATCTAAAAAATTACCTTCTTCCCAAACCTGATTCATTCGGTTAATTAGACCAAGTTGAAAGATATTGTCATTGAGGTCAGATTGAATATAAAGTTCTGGTACCAAAGTCCAGAGGTTGAAGACAATGGCGATGATGATTAGAAGAAAAGGGATTAATTTGGTTATTCTTTTTATTTCTTTCATTTGTAGAGGGTTGGATTTAACCAATCAGCATGGTCATCATTAATGCCGTCTTGAGCATCAGTAATAATTAATTCAAGATTTTGGGCTTTTTCAATATTGACTTCAGCGTGGCGGGGTAGATCGAATCTCCCTACCTTGCCTGATTCATAAAGAAGCTGACCATCAGCCAGAATTTTAAACTCAACTGTTCCCTGAATACCGGCTTCGGCGTCAATGCCCACATCAGTAGTAAAGCGTTTAAATTGGCCGTTAAGAGGGTAAATAATTTGAGAATTGGCATGAGAACCAAGCCCTTGACGGTAAAAAAAGTAGTTTGAAGAAAGAAAGCTCCAGGATTTTGGTCCCCAAGCTGAATTAACAGTCAAATTTTTCATTGGTAAGCCATAATCCTGTTTTTGATAAATAGGCGTAATTTTGGTTAAAGGAATTTCTTTAGTAGCGAGAAAGGCGGCTTGTTTAGAAATAATAATAAAGGCTGCTATAGAGAGGATCGTGAGGCTCAATCGGGGATTAATTTCTTTGATAAAGATGATACTTAAGCCAAGAAAAAGGATTAAATGGATACCTGCCACGATTAGAGTTAGTTCGTTAAAATTTAATTGAGCCAAGATGGACAAAGCGTATTGAGGATAGTTAATCGCTAGAACATTATGGAGATTGTAAAAGCAGGTTAAGGGTAATAGAGTCATGATTAATAGGTAAAAGTATAACTTAATAGATCGCGGTTTTTCTTGGTAAAGCTGACTGATTTCTGGAATCATCAGGGCTAGAAAAAGAAAAGCAGGATAAATGTAGCGCTCATGCATTTGGGTGGGCAGCATAAAAAAAGCTAAAGCCACCCAAAGGCAGGTTTTGATCAAGGTTTTTTTATTGGTTTTTTGCCAAAGAAGACTTAAAGATAGAAGGTAAAAAACAAAGAAAAGAAAAAGGCCAATAAATTTTGCCGGAGTGATGCCAAAAACAAGAATTCGGTCGATGGTCGTAAAGCCAGCTCCTTTGGCAAACAACCACCAGAGATTATAAGCATTTAAGGAAAGATAAGGAAAGTAATCAGCCGAAGCGAGAATCAAGGTGGTTACTTTCTCCATATGATGACTAAGGATAAAAGGCAAACAAACTAAAAAGAAAACAATGGTCATCGTTCCTAAAGAGGTAATTAATTTTTGCCAGCCCTCTTTTTTAAAAATCCAGAGAAGCAGGAGGGGAAGATAAAAAAGCATTTGGAGTTTTAAAAGAAAAGCTAAGGTAATGACACCAATGGCCCGGAGGGATTTCTTTTGCCAAAGTAAAATTAAACTTAAAAAGAGAAGACCAGTCCCGATTGAGCCGACTTGACCCCAGTAGGCACCATTAAAAATGATGAAGGGATTAAAAAGGTAAAATCCAGCGGCAATTAAAGGCAGGTTTATTCTTTTGGGTGTTTTGGTTTTTAAATGCTTTTCCAGAAGCCACCAGAGGCCGTAGGCGGTCAGTAAGTCAACAATAATGACTAGTAGCTTGATGAGAAGGAGAAAAAGGAGATTGGTTGCTTGCCAAAAGGCTTGGAGATTTATTGGCTGGGCTAAAAAAAGATAGGTTGAACCCACGGCTTTTAGGTAATAGAGAAAAGCGGGGGCGTAATTGTAATTGGTTTCCAGAGTGGTCCAGACAATCCCTTTTTCAGCCGCGGCTAAACTCCAGGATTTCCAATAAGCAATGTCAGCCGCAAAACCGGGGTTGGGAATAAAGAAAAGGCGAATAATTAAACCAAGAAAAAGGAGAATCAAAAGTTTTTTCATCTTTCCTATTGTAGCAAATCTGACCAAAAAATTTTAAACCAGAACCAGATTGAAAAAAAAGCTTCAAACCAGTAAAATCCATTTTAATGAAAAAATTCTTTAATTTTAACAACCTAGTTGTTTTTTTGGGAATCATCGCCATTCTTTTTTGCTTGGCTCTCCGGTTTGATTTAGCCATGAATCGTTTTTTTGATGAGGACGAGTTTCGTCATTTGTATCGGTCTTATCTTCTGGCTCAAGGTCAAATGCCTTATCGAGATTTTGGTTACTCTTTTTCGCCTTTCTTGATTGCCTATTTTGCCCCCTTATTTTTATTCTTAAAAGAAGGCGTGGTGGTTCTTTTTTTTGCCCGGGCTCTTAATTTCCTGGTTTTTTTGGCCACTCTTTTAGTTCTCTTTTATATTGGCAATTTAGCTTTTAATCGCTTAACCGGGGTTGTGGCCGCTTTTTTCTGGGCTCTTTTGCCTCTTAATTTAAGCAAAACTATTGAAATTAGACCTGATAATTTTTCCTTGCTCTTTTGGTTAGCTTCTTTTCTTTTTCTTTTAATGGCAGAAAAGAAAAAGAAGAAGCGACTTTTTCTTTTAATGGCTGGATTTACCTATGGTTTGGCTTTTTTGATTTTAATGAAAGTCGCTTTTGGTTATTTGGGTTTATTCGCTGGTCTGCTTTTTGTTAGTCGCGGTACCTGGAAAAAACTCTGGGAGAATTTTTTCTTTTTTCATTTAGGTGTTTTAATTCCTTTTTTGGCTTTATTTTTATTTGCTTTTCTTTTAGGTGATATTCCAAAAGTAATTTATTCAGTTTTCTTGTTGCCTTATGAAATTAATCGAAGTTATGGCAAAATGTTTTTTGACCCAATCTTTCCTTTTATTCCCAATGATGCTTTTTATGGTTTAGGTGGCCGCAGTTTGCCTTGGTGTTTGACCATTTTCGTTATTTTTTTAGGGGTAGCAGGTTTAATTAAACAAGCTTTTCAAGCAGCTTTTAAAGGTTATCAGTTAATCAGTTTATTTTTAATTTTTTCTTTTCTTGGCTTTGCTTTCTTGGTTTTCTTTTTTATTTACATCACTCTTTTACAAAACTACTTGCCTTTACTAGTGATTCTTTGCTTATTGGCGGCTATCTTTTTGGTTGATTTGGGTCATTGGCTTCAGAAAAAAATTGGTTTACTTTGGCTGATTGGTTGGTTGTCGCTTTTTTCTCTTTCTTGTTTTGGTCTTTGGCAATCAGAAAGAGTCCAAACAAAATGGAAAAATACAGGCCAGCTTCAAATTGTCAATAATATTTTGTTAGTTTCTGAACCTGGCGATGCAGTTTATGACATGACGGGCTATCATCTTTATCGCCAGCCTGGATACTTTTACTGTTGCGAACCGTTTCCGCTGTTTGTTCACGGTCTTTCTCAACCCTTTCCTAGTTTGACAGAAGAATTAAGAAGAAATCAAACTAAATTTATTTATTGGAATAAAAGCAATTTTTGGACCTTGGCAACCGAAGATGTCAATTTTTTAAAGCAGAATTATTTGCTGACTGGCTTGGGCGATCTTTATGTAGTGGGCAAGAAGATTGTTTTTTCCGGTAATCAAGAGATGATGTTTGAGATTTTAGCAGAAGGAGAATATCAGATAGAGAAAGAGAGCCAGGGTAGGTTAATCATTGATGGCCAGGAAATTAAAACTAATCAACTTTATTTAAATAATGGTTGGCATCAGACCAGAGGAGAGGGAATTAAGGGGTTAATTTTAAAATATAAAATGAGATCTCGCTAATCTTTATTTAGCTTCGTAGTTAAGACTGTCAACAATTCGTTCAAAAATTTCTGGATCTAGGATACCATTGGCGATATGGATGACTTTATTAGGGTCATTGGAAACAGCAAAAAAGATGTCAATATTAGGTGATTGATCAGCGTTATTAATATAAATGGCGCGGTAACCAGTTAAACCAGAGGTATTGACGAACTTTTCAATTGAAACAAGACCTTTCAAACCAGAAAAGAATTTCCACCAATTACGAGCAAAATCTTCAACTTTACCAACATAAGCTGGGTCACGGCTAGGAATGTTTTCGACATTAATAAAAATGTTACGTTGAGCCGGAATATTACCCCAGATGATGGCCACCGAGTCAGTGGGATCATCAGGGAAAATGCCTAATTTTAAGGTTTCTGGGTATTTGAAGGAGTAATTATAGACTTTTCCTTTATATTCTTTCCAGGGAACATTGGGACCGGCCGTAAAGCGTTGGGGAGCAGTTGGAGGATTAACCAATTCATTAGCTTCTAAAGCTTCTTCACCTAAATAAGTTTGACCAGAGGGTAAAGTGATTTTGACCCCGAATTTTTGGGCGTAGAGATAACCACCGTAAAGAACGATGCCTAAAACTGCCACTCCGAGGACTAGGCCGAGAATAATTTTTTTCATGTCGGGAGTATTTTCCATATCAAAAGAGACTTTACTCTATTATAAAACTACTTGTCAAGAGGGAGTC
>DATKWU010000004.1 GCA_035529375.1 Patescibacteria group bacterium | reverse complement strand
ATTTCTTTGCAACCTCCCGAGTCTTATCCTCAGAATAATTATCAATAACAATTACTTCATCACACCAATTAAGAGACTTTATACATTCTTCAATATTTTCTTCTTCGTTTTTGGTAAGAATAACTGATGAGATCATAGTTTAACAATATTATAAACTAGTTTTCTAAATAACATCTTGGAACTTATAAAAAACCAATAAAAATAAGCCATTGTTTTATTTGGGAACTTTGCCCATTTATTGATAAAAAGTAAATTGCTCTTAATTAAATAATAAATTGATTTTATAGACTTTTGCTCTTTTTCATCAAAATCGTGTAGAACTTCAGCGTTTAATTCTACACCTATTTTAAATCCTGCTTTTGAAGCCCTCAAACAAAAATCAACATCCTCAAAATAAAGAAAGAAATCTTCTTCAAGATAACCAATCTTTTTAAGGACCGAAACATCAATTAACATGCAACATCCAGAAACATAATCAACTTCGTAATTTTTGTTCTGTCTTTTAAATTTCTCAATATGATAAGGTCGCATAATAACCCTATTAAGCTTTCCCCCTAGATCATAAATAAACTCACTATTTCTTTTAAACTTGATTATCGGACTCGAAATATCATTTTGATTTTTAATTAGAGATAAAAAATCTTTATTTCTTAAATAGGCATCTTGGTTTAACAGTAAAATTTTATCAGCTCCGTCTTTAATCGCCTGTTTCATTCCCTGATTATTGGCCCTAGCAAATCCTAGATTTTTTCTATTGCGAATTAATTTAAAAGATCGAATAATTTTTTTAATTTCTTTAATCGAACCATCTCTAGAAGCGTTATCTACAACTATTAAGCTTACATTCTTATCTTTTTCAATAATTTTTTTAACAAAATTAAGAGTTTTTACAAGTTTATTTCCTCCGTTATAGCTAACAATTATTATAAAAATTTTCTTCATTTTAAAAGTTTAAGTAATCTTATTTCTTTAGGTTTTAGATTATTATCTATATATTCAAGATTAACTTTTCTATTTTTTTGAATTTTTAGCCTCTCTCTTAAAATCCAGGGCAAGTTAAGTATTAGCCAAAGTTCTGCTTTTATGGCTTCTAAAATAAAACCTTTAAACAATAAATAAAAAAATGTATTGATATTTGTTAAAAATATTCCAAAAAGCCTACCTCTTTTAAGTAAAGTCTTTAATGGAAAACATCTTAAGATAAAAAGATAAGCATTTCTAAACTGTAAATATTCGAGAAACTGAGGATTTCTCGAACTAGTAGCTTTATGTTCGTGATAAACAACTGCTCTTTGATCACATATAAAACTACATCCAGCTAATTGAGCTCTAAAAGACCAATCAACATCTTCACCATAAGCAAAAAATTTCTCTTCAAACATTCCAACCTTTTTAAAAATGTTTTTTCGAATTAGGACAGCTGCAGCGGTAATTAAAAAAATTTCTTTATTCTGATTTTTTTTAACTCTTCCCCTATCATGAAAGGCTTGGCCTAATTCGTTAATAAAACTCCCAGAAGAATCAACTTTATTATTTGACAGGAAAATCAATGGAGCAACGGCATCTAATCTGTAATCTTTTTCTAAATCTCTTAATAAATACTTTAAGCATTCTTTATCCAATTTCGTATCATTATTAAGAATGAAAATTTTTTCAAATTTCGCATTTTTAATGCCCATATTCACCGCCTCTGCAAATCCTTGATTCTCAGAAAAAGATATTATCCGCACCTCGGGATATTTTTTTTTCAAGAAACTCTCTGTTTCATCCTCTGAGCCATTATTTATTACAATTATTTCATTGGGAACTATTTCTTGCTTATATAACGAAGTCAAACAAATATCTAATAATTCACTTCCATTATAACTTGGAATTATGACTGTTAAGTCTCCTAATTTCACTTCGCCGATATTGTACCATTTATTGATTAATGATATAATTACCCTCAATTCGAGTCCTAATAAGGGAGCTAAATTGTTCTTAATCTAACCCTTGTTGTCTGCAATATCAACTTACAAAATTCAAAAAAATGGATGGGACTGGGAGTAAAAAAGTTAAAAATAAAATTACCGGAGTGGAGTACACTCTTCCTCCTTCGTCTTTCCATGATAAAGTAGTTGGCTTTTTAGATTGCTTTCCAATTGAAGACATGCGCGCTTACCAGCAGGCGAGAAAGCTGTTGGCGGTGGATGTCCGAGGTAATTATCATTTTTACGAAGGCCTTAAGGGTCGTTTTGAAGAATTTCTAACTAAACTAGCTGATAAATCTCCAGACAAAATAAGAGAATTTGCAGAAGGTCCATGGACAGATGTTGGTTTTGATTTATTACAAATAGGTTTTAGCACATTATCTGAAGATTTTTATCAAACCCTCTATAGACTTTTAATCACCCTACAAACAAAGTTGAATAAAAGACTTCATAAGGGCGCCCCCTTGCATCAAATAGGGCTTATTAATTTAACTTTAGGAAGATTAACTAAAGCTAAAAGGCACTTTCAACTAGCGATTACGGAAGATATTATTGATGACAAACAACATTACAAAAATAGGCCAGGATATATTGTTTTAAGGAACGAATTCCAAATCCCCCCCATGAAGAGATAGAAGCTCTGGCAAAAAAAATAGACGACTTAACTAAAAGCGCGAGTCCCACTGACCTTTTTTATCCTGAGCGTTTCGTTTTGGAATTTAAATTAGATGAAAGTGTTTCAAAGACAAGAGACATCGATAGACAACTGTTTGATATAAACACTTCATTTTCAAGAAAATTATTAGAGGAAGCTAATAAAAAATCCTTAAGTAAAGTTAAAAAAGGTAAAGCTCTAGAAAAATTAGCAGCGTATTTATTTAGCGGGATTGAGGGTTTCGATGTAAGGACTAATCAAAGAACCCAAGACGCTCAGTTAGATTTAATAATTCGCAATTCAGTAAAGTATGACCCAATCTATGATGTTTTAGGTAAATTTATATTAGTTGAGTGTAAAAATTGGTTTACAGAAAAAGTCGGTGTCCAAGAAGTTAAAAATTTTATTGCTAATGTCCACTTTTCCTATTGCAATTGTGGTATTTTGGTAACGAAAAGGGGGATAACGGGAAGCTCAAAAGACGTCGAAAAAGATAAGAAAGACGCTGAGCTTACTATACTTAAAGAATTCCATCAAGATAACATTGTGATTATTGTTTTAACGCTTAAAGACCTTCAAGCTATTGTGGAGGGTAAGAGCAATTTATTATCTGTTCTATTAGATAAATATGAAGCCATTAAATTGGACAAATGATTACTTGAGAAATATTTTAATAAGTTTTAACCTTTCTCTTGCCTGTTCAACTATCACCGTTGTTTGAAAAACCTTAATAATTTCACTTAGATTAATCCTAGGCAGGGGGGGGATTAGTGAACAAATGTAACAAAACAACCTCTGACATAAATTTTATTATGTCATTAGAGTGTTGCTTGTGGGATTCAGTTTGAACTACTTCATCCCAGCGTGATCACCTGCCTTAGATTTAGGATTAAATGGCTTTTGTAAACCAGGGGCATCTTCTAAACCATCCCCCCGGAACGCCACTGTCCATTAAAACATCTGCTTTTGTCGGAACTGTCAGTACATCAAATCTTGTCCAGTCAAAACGCTCATCTGTCTCTGCTCCAAATACCATACGGATTTCAACATATTCGTTAGCATTGATAGTATGGGTACTACTGTTGTTATTCTGGCAGTAGTAAGGATACAAACCATCAGTAATGTTAGTGTTGTAGTTTACTCCACCGTTTTCTGCGATCACCTGACTGGTATCACCGTCAGTTCGATATTCGAAACAACTATAAAAGTTCCTTGTACTGATGAATTGTAAATCCGTTTCTCCTACGCCCATACTGAGCTGATCAACATGAGCCCATTCATTTGTACGATTAATATCGTTCGTGCTGGGTGTTACAGGGTTTACTTCAGCTCTAACGACACCAGCTAATCCAAATACTAAGACCAGACTCATTAAAACAAAAAATATTTTTTTCATTCTTTTTCACCTCCTTTCTTTAAAAATTCCAATAAAAAATCCGCCTTTCAGCGGACCAAAAAACTTCCCCTTAACGGACGTGTGGAGTTTTAGTAAACTTACCCCATTAAACTTACCGTAGCACCCTTTTCACAAGTTGTCAAGAAATGAATAGAAATATTGTATTAGAACAGTTCTTGAGCGGGAAGACAGTTTTGATCAATATTTTGTTCTTCAAAATAAAAACCCGCTCATTTAAATGAATATAATTGTTTTAAAGTTTTTTGCTATTGGGGTTGCTCTTATTCTTAATGGAATACTCTATTTTATTCATTCTGATTTTCTCTACAATAATATTGAATTCAGACAGGTTCTCATTGCCTTGCTTTCAATCTTGATTGCTTTGATGGTGGTAAATGTTTGGGCGAATATCAAAACTTCAAAAGGTTCAAACTAATTTGAAAATGGTAAAAATAAAAAGGCTCAAATTAAAACTTATCAGTTAATTCTTAATCTTTCACTTCTAGAAAAACATTTAGAAATTTGGAAGAAATTTACTCTTCCTCCAACTGAAATAGAAGAAAATCTTCGCATTATTCAAGACTATCTTCTCCAATCTTATGAAATAGAATAAAAAGCGGAAAGGGGGTTTGAGTTTATACATGCAGTCAATATCTACATTGACATTGACTCCCCCCTTGAAGCATGTTAATGTGCCTTTCTAGCGTTTCTTAGCTTCCTTGATTCTCCTAGCAAGACCTGGATCTAAGACCTTGTAGGCAATCAAGAAAGCCATGATCATGGCAATGACGAGGATAATGATAGCAGAGCTTCCTACTAGATTGTAGCTCTTTACAATCCCAAAACCTGCTATCCCGAAACCCACAAATACCATGAATGATAGAAATATACGCGTTGCCAACTCTGAACTACCCTCGCCTCTCATTCTTTCCTCCTGCCCTCTGTCCATCTAAACTATATCCGTACCTGTTTAAATTTTATCAAATAGAGCCATATTTAACAAATCAAATATTACCCATAATATTGACTTAGAAGTCTCTTTTAAATATACTTAGTTTGTTTTGGTGGCACATTCACTTGTTAATACCTGATACCTGACAATAAGGAGAGAAACCGATGTCCGTCAAGAATCTGAAATTGAAAGATCGCTATCGGATCCTCAAAAGAGAGATGAGGGATGAAAAACAGGAGCAAAACATTGTAGTTGTCTTCTATTCTGTCCTGTTCCTTCTAGTCGCTTTCCTCACATTTATGGCTAACTACCCCGAATGCCTGCAAGAAAGTTCATTTCTAGGGGGAATGCTAGTGGGGTTAGTCACTCCCACCGGCTTTCTGGTCTGTAACATAGCCCTATTCCTAAGAGGGAAGGTTTCAGACCCATTCCTTATTCTCATAGTTGGGATAATTATAATAGCTCTAGGACCAATCTTTGGAATCGGCCTACCTCTTTTGTTTCAATCAAAAATGAGCCTTATTGGCTATATCTTTACCCTCTCACTAGGGGTAGGGATCATCGAAATGGCAAGGGGTAGCTATAGCTTATATCAGCTCTCTCAGGATGACCCTCATAAATGTAAGGAAGACTAGACATGATGTTTTGAGATCGGAGAAGACCATGAAAAAAGAAGATGTAGATAGACTAGAGAGAAGGGCCAAGAGAATCTATTACTGCTTTGTTGTCGTTCTTGTAACTCTCCTTTTATTTTTAGGAATACCAAAGGAGATACAAGAAGGTATGAGTAACTTGTTCCTGGCCGGTGTAATGGTCGGAACAATCTCTCCAGCGGGAAGATTTGTCTATATCATATTCAATGCGATAGCACCGATAAAAAACCCAGACAACACCTTTCGCTGGTTCCTTGGCTGTTTTGTCTGTTTCGGCAGCCTGGGAATGATCATAGCTGGTATACCGATTGGCTTCGTCCTAATACTGGTAGCCCCAAGAATAATGCTTTGGGGGTACGCCGTCAGTATCGCAGGAGGTTTAATGATCATTGAGTTTTCTAATGTTCTCAATAAAGGCTGACAGCCAACAAACAAGGAGGGGACAAAGCGTGGCAGCTCTCGCCACCAAAACAACGCAATGTCCCCTTCTAACACTTCAAATTAATATTAATAAATTCTTAATCTATATTCCCATAATATTGACTTAGAAGTCTTTTTTAAATATACTTAATTTGTTCTGGTGGCACATTGAGATAGGAGGAAGGTAGGATGAGCAAATGGAGTCTGCATGAACAGCTTCGGATAGTAGAATCGCATAGATGGGAATGGCGCATCTCGATGGTCTTCTGCTCTATCATCTTTCTTCTCCTCGCTCTCTTCGCGGGTTCAGCTGCCCTTGGAGAATGGCAGGAGAGAACGTTCCGGATCGGAATGTTCTGGGGGGTGCATATCCCTCTAGGCTATCTGGTCTGGACCCTAATGATCTACCTGGACACTGGAAAGCATGAAGAAGAAGGCTGTCTCCTAGTCCTCATCTTGGCCGCCATCTCGATCATACTGATAATCCTGGGTTTTGTCTCTGGGGTTGTCATCGCTGCTTTCCTTCCAACATACTCAACTGGCTTCATCCTGAGTCTCTCGGTAGGGATGGGTACTATCATCATGGCAAAGAATAGCTATGCCCTCTACACGGGTACTTAGGAATAGGCAAACAAAAAAGGGGGGACAAAATGTGGCACTTTCAGCCGCCAGAACAGCCCATGATGTCCCCTCTAGAGTTTCTGCCTTGACTTCTCTAATTTCCATTTGCTACAATGAAATCCTTGACAACTAGTCAATCTCCAGGAATCAAAGCGGTTCCTTTGGCTCGATGCGAAAGGAGGTTGCCTATAAGATAGTTTGAAATCTGGGAGGGTCCGTGTGAGGAGGTTCGTTTCCTTGCTGTTCATCGCAAGGAGGAACGGGACTCTTGTTTGGTCCTGTGCCCCCGGTGCTTGGTCTTGGGTGCGAATCAAATCCTGACGTTCATCACCACACAGAACCTTCTCCTCCCTCCCAGATCTTTCCCCCCCCTTCCTTCCATAATTAATTATTAACTAGAGAAATAAATTAGTGGGTGATGCAGGATTCGAACCTGCGACCTCTTCGATGTGAACGAAGCGCTCTAACCAACTGAGCTAATCACCCATCACTCTTGATTTTAGCAAATTCAGGCTTTACAGACAATTTAAAGAAGAATAATATTGTTTCATATGGTTTTTTTCAGGAAGATTGGTGGCTTCTTTCTCGATATCGTTGAAACTTTTGTAATTGCTCTGGCAATCTTCGTTTTGATGTATCTCTTTCTTTTTCAACCCCATCAAGTCAGAGGTAATTCTATGTATCCTAATTTTCAGGATCAAGAATATCTTTTAACTGATAAAATCACTTATCAATTAAGCGAACCCAAAAGGGGTGATATAATTGTTTTTAAGGCTCCAGGGAATGAAAAATATGATTACATTAAAAGAATTACTGGTCTGCCCGGAGACAGCATTAAGGTAGAAAATTGTCATATTCTTGTCAATGGCCAGATTTTAGAAGAAGAGTATTTACCTGAAAATCTTTGCACCAGCGCTGGTCACTTCTGGCAATCAGGTCAAAGTATTACTCTTGATGAAAATCAATACTTTGTTTCTGGTGATAATCGGCCCTACAGTTCAGACTCTCGAGATTGGGGGACGGTTCCAGAAAAGAATATTGTCGGTAAAGTTTGGCTTCGTTACTGGCCGGTTGACAGAGTTGGAATTATTAGAAGGGTTGACTATTAGTTTGCTTTGGTAATCCCGCGGTAAATCTTCTGAAGTTTATCTTCTGTCTTTTTCGTGTTGCCTTTGAGAACAATGTAGAGTTTGGTTTGGGCGCGAGAACGAGTTAACTTGACATGGACATCTTCTTCACCACCAAGAGCCCGATGAAGATCTTCCTGAACTTTATCTGTCTCTTCAGAAACGATTAGAGGTCTCTCCGCCGTCTTTGTTTTAGAAGGCTGTTTACCTTTTTTCTTAATTCGCCGAGCCACTTCTTCAGCTCTCCGGACTGAACCAGATTCACGAAGAATAATTTTGTAGGCCTCAATCATTAATTTAGTATCGTCAATTGAGGATAAAGCCCGAGCATGACCTTCAGTAATCAAACCAGACAAAAGACCATCCTTGAGAGCATCAGGTAAAGAAAGCAATTTGATCGAATTGGAAATGTAAGCAGAGCTTTTACTAATTCTCTTAGATATTTCTTTGTTGGTTAAACCAAACTCTTCAATTAGCCTAATAAAAGCTTTGGCCCGATCAAGAGCATTCAAATCTTCCCGCTGAACATTTTCCACCAAAGCCATTTCTAACATTCCCCGAGGCGAGGTTTCTTTAATGATGACCGGCACTGTCGCCAAACCAGCCGATTTAGCCGCCCGCCAGCGACGTTCACCAGCAATAATTTGATAGCCAGCCGGAGTTTTGGCAATCACCAAAGGTTCAAGAATACCATGTTCCTTAATCGACTCAATTAAATCAACTAAGGACTCGGGAGTAACCACACCTCGCGGCTGAAGGGGGTTTGATTGAAGCTCGTTTATATTAATATCAACAATCTGTTTAGCCATTTTTTTTAAGAAACAGTGATTAGTTTTCTGCCTTGTCTTTTAATAAATTCAACCATGCCGTCTTTAAGAGCAAAAAGGGTATGATCTCGGCCAATCCCCACACCAGAACCAGGATGGAACTTAGTTCCTCGCTGGCGAATAATAATATTACCAGCCTTGACTGCCTGGCCACCAAAAATTTTCACTCCTAACCTTTTACCAGGCCGGGGTGATAGTTGACTCGCTTTACTGCCACCAGCTTTAGTTTTTGCCATTGTCTAATCAAAGTAACAAATTTTTTCACACTTGTCAATATTTACACGAAGAATAAGAGAGGATGAGAGAGGGAGTAAATGCTTCTATTCCAGAAAGGAATCCGAAAATGAATATTCAGGAAGCTGTATTTGAGCTACAGCTAAAAGGTTCCTGAATTCTTCAGACAACTCGTTCGCGTTAGCGTTCGGCCTCTTATTCGCTATCTCAAAGAGACCATTCACGGCCTTGATATAGCCAAAAAGATATCCCAACTTCTCAGACTGCGTAGATACCCTTCGAATGGCCAAATCCATCCTCATTCTCATCCTCATCTCAAACTTGACTACAAGCTCTGCTCCCTTATAGTCGAATGCCCTCGCGGCAAAGTCTGACATGATTTCCTCAGCCACTTGACGACTCTTACAGAAAGAGTCCTTGAAGACCTCTTGACTACCCACTCTTCCCTCCTTGACTTTACTCCCTCTCTTAGTTAGGAAATATAGCAAAAAAAGGGGTTCAAATCAATCCTATAAAATGTACTTGCTTTTTAGTCCCATAATTTGATATAAACAAAAATAGAAATCTCGCACATAACAGGAAGGAAGAAAGGAAGGGGAAATGGCAAGACCAAGATCTGGTTCGAGATATAATAGGAGCAGAAGCAAGAGGATTGCCTCGGAAAGGCGATCCAACTCTTGCAGACCAACAGGTACGCCGAGGGTACTCCACGCACACATGCAACGGGCCCACAAAATGGCTCTGAAAAGGGTAGCAGAAAAGGAAACAACGAAGAAAGGACGAAGAAGACAAACAGGAAGGCCAAGAAAAGCAAGAGATAGAGACGAACAGGTATTACGCCAACTAAGGCACTCCTACTAGAAATCGGGAAGCAGTAGTCAACGATGACTACTAACCCCCTCCTCTTTCTTTCATTTCAAATCCTACAACCTTTTCAGAAAGGATTGAAATTTTTCGATTCTTTCTCTAAGCGTTGTAGGAGAAAAATGTGCTAGTAAACTCGCTTAAAGTTAAAAGTAGCTTTTAATTAGAGGCGAGTTTTTATTTGGGGAAAAGAAAACTGGCTCGTGCCTATGAATAACAAGAGCCAGTTTCGGCCAAGAAGATGGATTAGGTGATCCGAATGATGAGACTGCGCTCACTACCTTTCTTCTTGACCCATGCCTTAACTTCTTCGTATTCCTGGCCTTCCGGAACCCGGATTGTCACTTCGAGCTCATCAGCTCGAATGACAAGGCCTCTCTTCTCTCGAAAGTTGGCGCTTGTTAGACAACCGTATAGCATCCCTGAGGCCACGCTTTCTTGGGTAGGGATAACTATTAGATCTTGGCGCCTCCCTTCAAATTCTCCTTCTCTCACTTCGACCTCCTCTTCTCATGCGTAATGATTCTTGTCAAAGAGGATACCACAATAATCCTATAGCGTCAAATATGAGGTTTTTATTTTGAAGAAGATTTAGAAAGACTAATCTTGTTTATCTTTATTTTAGTTAGTTGAGATCGGTGACCTTTTACTTTTCTGTATCTTGATTTAGCTTTGTAGGTGGCCACTCTAATCTTTTTGTCTTTGAATTGCTCAATGATTTCGGCTGTCACTTTAGCTCCCTTGACTAGAGGCTGGCCTATAAACCTTTTTTTCTCATCAATTAAAAGCAAGACCTTATCAAAAGTTAATTTTTCTCCTTTTTTACCTTCAAGTTTGTCAACCGCCAATTCTTCACCTTCAGTGACTTTGTGTTGGCGATTATTTATCTCGATAACAGCATATTTCATGACTTCTAATTTTAATTCAACTCCTACTTAATTTCAAGGGCCTGGTTTCTTTTTTTCTGGATAGCAATATTATTGATGATTCCTAAGCTGATCAGGCTGGCAACCAGAGAACTGCCTCCATAGGAAACCAAAGGCAGGGTAACACCGGTAATCGGCAATAAACCTAGGTTCATGCCAATATTGATTAAGGTTTGGCTAACCAAAAGAGTAAAGATGCCTAAAGAAATAAGGAAACCTAAGCCATCACGCGTTGAACGAGCAATCTCAAGGAGTCGCCAAAACAAAAAACCAATTAAAACAATCAGGAAAAAACTGCCTAAAAAACCAAATTCTTCGGCAATGGTGGCAAAGATGAAATCACTGTGTCTTTCTGGTAAAAACATTAGTTGGGCTTGGGTCCCCTTGCCTAGTCCCCTGCCTAAAAGCTGGCCGGAACCAACCGCCACCACTGATTGAATTAAATTATAGCCAGCGCCCAAGGGATCAGCCAAGGGATTCAAAAAACTAAAAATTCGTTGTTGTTGATAGGGTTTTAAGAGGCGCCAGCTAATCGGTAGGCCAGCTAAGAAAAAGACAAAGGAACTAACAACAATTTTCCAGGAAATCCCTGTAGCTAAAACAATTCCTAGCCAAGCGGTCAAAACAACCAAACTACTACTGAGATCAGGCTGAAGAAAAATCAGCAAAACAGGTATCATAATCAGGCCACCAGCTTTAAGCAAATTAGTCAAAGAAAGTTTTTTGAGTTCAAAAAACAGAGAAGCAAAAAAGACAACCAGCAAAGGCTTGATTAACTCTGAAGGTTGGAGAGTGAGACCAAAGATTCTTATCCAACGGATTGAGCCTCGAGTCACGGCGCCAAAAACAAAGGTTGAGGAAAGAAAAACTAGGGCACCAATAAAAAGCCACCATTTATAGCGCTGGTAGAGATGATAGTCAATCTTGCTGAAGAGAATAAAAAAGAGTAAACCAATTAGAAAGTGGAAAAATTGTTGGAAAAAAAGATTTCTATCTAGACTACTAATCGTTACTAGACCGATTGTTAATAAAATCAAAATTATAAAAAGCAAAGCCCAATCAAACTCAAAGAAACGCTTGTTCATTTTTGCCTGCTAAGAATTATCTTTTCACCTTTTTTTACTTCTTTGGCTAAAGTCGCTTGCTTAAAATAATCAAGCATTTTCTTTTCTTTGGGCAGTTTAGGTAAAGTAACGATTATCTTTTCATCTAATTGACAACCTGCTTCTTTTCTTAATTCTTGGACACACCGAATCATTTCTCTTAACTCGCCTTCAGCTTTGAGTTTAGGAGTAATTTTAGTTTCCAATTTAACCTCAATCTCATCTTTTTGTTTAGTTTCTACTTGCCAGCTGACTTGTTTAAGATTGAGTTCCTCTAAAATTAATTGGGTTAACTCGTCATCTAAATCTATTTTTGCTTTTGTGGCAACCTTAATTAATTGCAGCGGCTGTCTGACTTTGATCTTTTCTTCTTTGCGAATTGCGTGACCCAATTCGCAGATTTTTCTCACCTGTTCCATTTGGACCAAGAGTTTTTTATCTAAAACTTCTTTTGTTCTGACCTCTGGCCAATCAGCCAAATGAACTGAATCTTTAACGTTTAACCGACCGCCATTAACTAGGGTTTGATAAATTTCTTCAGCTAAATAGGGTGTCAGCGGAGCTAAAACCTTGGTCAAGGTTAATAAAACCGTATAAAGAACACTGTAAGTTAAATCTCTGTCCTTTTTATCTTGAACGGTGGGACCAACTCGTCCCCGAGAACGACGTAGATACCAGGTTGATAGATCCTGAACAAAGTCCTCAATTATCTGGGTCGCTTTACTGACATCATAAGCCTCCATCTTTCTGGTGACTTTGATAATCACCTCATCAAGTCTGGTTAAAATCCATAAATCGAGCTTGGTTGGTTTTGAAGATAATTCTTTTCTTGGCTGCCAGCGATCGAGATTGGCATAGGTAATAAGAAAGTTAAAAACGTTCCAAAGGATAAGGTGAAAGCGGCGTCTGGTTTCATCAGCCAGATGATAACCAAACAAAAGATTATTGGCCGGATTTTGACGAGTGTAAATCCAACGCATGACGTCAACTCCAATTTTTTCGGCCGCTTCGTCAAATTCAATCATATTGCCAGAAGATTTATGCATTGGCTGACCATTTTCAGCCAAAAGCGTGGCGTAGCCTAAAACCGCTTTGTAGGGTTTTCTGTTTTCTAAAACCGTAGCCATGGCAATGACTGAGTAAAACCAGTTTTTAAATTGGCCGGGAAAGGATTCGGTAATAAAATCAGCCGGAAACCATTCTCGCCAATATTTTTTATCAGTCAAATAGCTTACTTTCTTAGTTTGAGGATCAACTAAAGTCGAAAAAGAAACAATACCAGCATCAAGCCAGGGATTGCCGACATCAGCTACCCGATTCATCTCCTTATTACATTTCGGACACTGAATTTTAACTTCATCAATCCAAGGCCGATGAGGCGTGTGGCCAGTAAACTTCTCCCAACCTTTAACCGCTTTTTTCTTCAATTCTTCTTTAGAACCAACGACCTCAAAGTGGCCACAATCGCATTCCCAAACCGGTAAGGCTAATCCCCAATATCTTTTCTTAGAAATCATCCAGTCTTCCATATTTCGCAACCAATCCAACTCTCGATCAAGACCAAAAGAAGGCAACCATTCAACCTTCTTCGCCACTTTAATCATTTGCTGACGGTAATTCTTGGCCTTTTTCTGATTATTATCATCCATGGCAATATACCACTCTTCAACTAAGCGCCAGATCAATTCGCTTTTACAACGCCAACAAACAGGATAACGATGAGTGTATTCTTCGGTCTTAAAAAAGAAATCGTTCTTTTCTTTTTTGAGATAATCAATGATTAGATTTGGTTTTTCTTTAGCGCTCTTACCTTCTAGCCAATCGTAACCTTGGATGTAGCGGCCAGCTTCGTCAACAGCCGGAAAAACAATTTCCCGCCAGCCCAAATCCTTGACTACAAAGCGATAGTCTTCGGTTCCGGTTCCGGGTGAGATATGAACTAAACCTGTTCCTTCAGCTTCATTAACTAATTCTTCTGATAAAACCAGAGAATAGAAATAAGGCTTCTTCCTCATTTTCTTAATCATTGGTAAATCTTCAAAAGGCGCCTGGTAATGTTTTATCTTTTCTTTTTCTATTAATTCTTTTCCCTTAACTTTTTTAATGATCTTCACATTTTTGCCAAAAACTCTAGGTACCAAACTAGCCGCCAGCCAATATTTCTTTTTTTCAAATTCAACCTGAGCATAAATTATCTCTGGATTGGCGGCAATCAAAGCATTAGCGGGAATTGTCCAGGGCGTGGTGGTCCAGACTAAAAGATATTCATTTTTTCGGCCAACAATTGGAAAACGTAGATAAATGGCGGTATGGGTTAATTCTTGATATTCTTCAGTGAGAATTTCATGTTCACTAATGGCCGTGCCGCAACGGGGACACCAAGTGACTGTATCCCAACCTTTATAAAGATTGCCGTCCTGCCAGCACTTTTTCAGAAAAGCCCAAATCATGTAATTATTCTCATCGCTCATCGTGTAATAGGAATTATCCCAATCCATGAAAAAACCTAAGCGCTTAGATTGATCGGTTTGAACTTTGGCATATTGATTAACTCTGGCTTTACATTTCTCAACAAACTTAGCAATACCATAATCCTCAATATCTTTTTTATTCTTAAAACCAAGTTCCTTTTCCACCTCTACCTCAACCCAAAGACCTTGACAATCAAAACCATTCTGGAAACGCTGTTTATAGCCTCTCATATTAAAAAACCGCTGCCATAAATCTTTGTAGGTTCTGCCCCAGGCATGATGAACACCCATAGGATTATTGGCCGTAATCGGACCATCTAAAAAAGAAAAGCGTTTTTTAGACTGACGATTGCGTTGAAGATATTTTTCCACCAAACCAGATTGATACCACCATTTCAGAATCTTTTTTTCCAGCTCGACAAAATTGACTCTTGAGGAAACAGGTTTAAAAAATGGTTTCTTTTTCTTCATAATCTTATTCTACAAAAAATCGTCCTTGTTTTTAAGGACGACTTCAGAAGCCATGGCTTTTACCACAGCTCCTATTTACTAATAATACCGATAAACTTTTTAATCTTATTAATTAATTTTTCCATTAGGGTTTATTCTAACAAATAATTTTTTGAACCACAAGGGGTTTACCTTCCCTGCCTCAAGAAAGCAGGAATATCAAATTCAGAATAGTCTTCTTCCTCTTCTTCTGCTTTCTCTTTTCTTTCCGGTTCTTCTTCCTCTGGTTCTCTTATTTCTTCTCCTGGTTCTGGTTTTTCACTGATAATCCCTCTAGGTTCGGTTCTAGGAGATCTTAATCTGGCTAGTTTGGCGAGACGAAGTCTGGCTTCGTCAAAACCAGTGGCAATGACAATAATCTTAATCTGGTCGACCATATTATCATCAATCACGGCGCCGAAGATAATATTCGCATCAGCATCCGCCGCGGTGGAAATGATTTTCGCGGCTTCATCAACCTCAGACATGGTCAAATCCTTGCCGCCAGTAACATTGAAAAGAATACCCTTAGCTCCCTCAATCGAAACATCTAAGAGACGGGAGGAAATGGCACCCCGAGCCGCGGCCTGGGCTCGATTTTCGCCCACTCCTGTTCCGATTCCCAGTAAAGAAGAACCGGCATCTCCCATAATCGCTTTAACATCAGCAAAATCAACGTTGATTAATCCGGGAACGGTGATAATGTCAGAGATACCCTGAACTCCTTGACCTAGAACCCCATCAACTACCTTAAAGGCTTCGACTAAGGTGACTTTTTGGTCAATCACTTCCATAATTCTTTGATTGGGAATGACAATTAAAGTATCAACTTTGTCTTTGAGATTCTCAATGCCGTCTTCGGCAATGACCATTCTTCTGGTGCCTTCAAAAGTAAAGGGTTTGGTGACGACAGCAATCGTTAAAGCCCCTAATTCTCTGGCGATCTCGGCAATGACCGGCGTTGCGCCAGTGCAGGTTCCGCCACCTTCCCCTCCGGCGATAAAAACCATGTCCGTATCGGCCATGTATTCTTTTAGTTTTTCTCTTGATTCTTCAGCCGCCTGACGACCGGATTCGGGATCACCGCCGGCTCCTAAACCCCGAGTAAGCTTTTCCCCAATCTGGATTTTCGTTTCGGCTTTGTTAACGAGAAGGGCTTGGGCATCGGTGTTAATGGCAATAAATTCAACCCCTCTGATTGATTCCTCCTCAATCATGGTATTGATGGCATTACCACCACCACCACCAATCCCTAAAACTTTAATTCTGGCAAAGCTGGCTGTATCTGGTTTAACAAGCGCCATTGTTTATCTCTGGGCAGGAAAAACAGGAAGAAATTTTTTCTATAATCTCTTTAACTATAATAGCACAATTGTCTAGGGCAGAAATTGTTTTATTAAATTAGTGGCTTTACCCACCACTCCCCTTAAGGGAATTTTTTCTAACTTTTTACCGATTTTCAACAAAGAAAAGCTGCTCGTACTCCTAACATCACTTTTAGCCCCATAATGGAGCAAACCCACGCCAGTGGCAAACTCGGTTTTTTCGGCTTCATCGATTAAACCACCGATTCCTTGAGGGACGCCAATCCTAATTGGCATTGATAAATTACGCTTAGCCGCTTCTTTAATACCGATGGTTAAGGCACCGCCACCGGTAATGACAATCCCGGCCGGGGTTAAACCAATTACCCCGCTTTTCTTCAGTTCTAAACCAACCATCGTAAAGATTTCGTTAAGTCTTGGTCTAATAATTCCCTCGCTTAAAGTCTTTTTAGAAACTTTTTTTACTTCCTCGACAATCCCTAAATCTTTTAGATCAAGCTCGTCTTCATCCTTCTCCGCCTCTTTTTCCCTTTTCTCTTTTTCTAACTTGACCTTTTTCATTTTAGGCCAATTCTCTTTCTCTGAAAAAAAGGTTTTGATCTTCTCGGCTGATTCAAGTGAAAGCCTTAGGCCAATGGCTAAATCATTGGTCACGTTTTTGGCGCCAATGGGTAGAACCACCGTGTAAAATGGTGCGCCCTCAATAAAAACAACAACGTCAGTGACTCCCCCGCCAATATCAACCAAAACCACCCCTAATTCCATTTCTGTCTCCGTTAAAATCGCTTCGGCTGAAGCCAAGCCAGCGGCCACCAAATTCTGGACGTCGGCGCCAACTTCGGAAACACATTTAGCCAAGTTCCTCATGGCCGTGGTTGAACCAGTCACAATGTGGGTTTCGACTTCCAACCTCACACCAGACATTCCGACCGGGTCTCTGATACCATCCTGACCGTCAACCGTAAAATAGCGGGGAACGACATGGATCACTTCTCTTGAAGAAGGCAAGGAAATAGCTTTAGCGGCTTCAATAACCCGAAGAACGTCATCACCATTAATTTCTCCTTCAGGCTCGGCCACGGCGACAACCCCTCTTGAGTTTTGAGAAGTAAGATGAGGCCCGCTCACCGAAACCACGGCTCTGGTTAAACTATAACCAGCCATTCTCTCAGCCGCTTCGACTGACTCAATCACTGCTTCAGCCGCTTCTTCGATATTAACAATTTGGCCTTTTCTAATACCGCGTGAGGGAATGCTCGAAGCACCAATAACTTTTATTTGTTTTTCTTCTTCTCCAACTGAACCGATAATGGTGGCTATCTTCGAGGAGCCAACATCAATTCCAGCAATAATTCTTTGTTTAGCCATAAGTCAGATAAAGGTAACGACTGGCTTATCAAAGCGTAAATCAATCACCTTAATTTGTTTACCCTCTATTTTAGCCCGCCCTAAAATTGATTGTAAAGAGTCAACTTGTTGACCAATTCCTTTTTTAGAAGAAATTAAGACTTCTGGGCCTTTTTTGAGAAAAAGAGTTAAGTCTTCAAAAAGATTAATCTCAAGACGACGGACCTCAATATTCTTCATCAGTAACTGATAAAGACAATTAAGACTGCTAATCACTGCGGTTGATTTGAACTGATGGTTATCAACGATTATCGCTGATTCGCTGCTGGTAATCAGGGGTAAATCAGTTGGCTGTTGAAGCTCAGCCAAGACAAAACCCTGGTAATCAACCTGATAATAATGACTATCGGTTTCAATAATTGCCAAAGGTCTTCTTTTACTCAGATGAATAACTAATTTATTCGGCAGGTGTTTCTCCATCTTAATCTCATCAATTTCTGTCAATTTTCCCTTAATCTCTTCCTCAACTTTTTGGGGTGAAAGCAAAACAATATTTTTGCCTAAAACCAAACCGTTGATCTGAAACCATAAATCTGATTGACAAGCATTTTGATTCTCAAAACAAACTACCTGATTTACTTTAAAAAAATCACTTTTCAGAACCAAAAAGAGACCAACAATAAACGAAGTTATCCCTAAAAAAATAAGCAAGAATTTCAGGAGTTTAATGATTGTCTTTTTTATTTTCACTGGATGATTTTCTCAGCCAACCTGACAATTTCTTTGGAAGCATCAAGCTTAACTAACTTTTTAGCTTGAGAAGATTTCTTTTGATAATCATCAAGATGAGTCATCATCTTTTCTATTAATTGCCATAATCTTTTAGGACTTAACTTTTCCTGAGGTAGAACCTCCGCTGTCCCGGCCGTAACCAAAAGCTGAGCATTTTTCGTTTGTTCATCAGTCGCCGCGAAAGGCAGAGGAATGAATAAAGCTGGTTTTCCCAAAGCCGCGAGTTCCGTGACCGTATTGGCCCCAGACCGAGAAATAATTAAATCAGCCTTGTTTAAAAAGGTACCCATCTCCTGGCTGTCGAGATATTTTTTAAAATGATAACGATTTCTTAATTGAGAAGGCATCTTTTGTCTTCTCTTTTCCAACTCTTTAAGAATCCCTTGGCTACCTACCGGACCAAGGTGGTGAAAAAGATTATATTTCTTAACTAACTGATTAATTAATTGACTGACGGTTTGATTAATTATTCGAGAACCCTGATTGCCACCGGTAATAAAAATTAAAGGTAATTTTTCGTCAAAATCAAAAACCTGCCAGATTTTTTTATTAGTCTGAAGAACTTCTTTCCTAATTGGGTTACCGGTCAAAATGACTTTCTTTTTAGGAAAATATTTTTGGCTGATCGGCCAAGAAACAGCAATTTTCTTGGCAAAATAACTATTAAAGCGACTAGCCAAACCATAGCTGGCGGTTTGTTCATGAGTCAGAATTGAGATTTTTAACAACCAACCGGCTAAAACCACAGGAACACTGACGTAACCGCCAAAAGAGATGATTAAGTTTGGTTTGATTCTGATTAAATAACCCAAAGCTTGAAAAAAGCCCAGAGGAATTTTTAAATAAGAAAAAAAAGTATATTGATCAAAATAGCGCTGGATTTTACCGGCGGTAATAGGGATATAGGTAATCTCTTTTTCTCTTAATAAAACCGCTTCCATGGGCAAGGCTTTATGGGCTTCAGAAGTATAGCGACGGCCAAAATAATAAATTTGGTAAGGTTTTTTTTCTAATTCATCAATAACGGCCAAAGCCGGAGTAACGTGGCCGCCGGTAATCACGATTTTCTTTTTCATTAATTAAAATTCTCTATTATATAGTCTATAATGAATTATAGCATTAAGCATGATGAAAAAACGTTATTTGAACGCTATTTTTACGAATCACGCCATTAACCGCCTTTACAATCGAAAGATTACCCAAGGTGATGCCTGGTATACTTTCCAACATCCTGATGGCAGTCTGCCTGGAAAAACGCCTGGTTCAAAAAAGTTTTTTAAAAATTATGGTCAGCAAAGAATTGAGGTTGTCGCTAAACAGAATGAAAAGGGTGAATGGATTATTCTTTCTTGTTGGTCAAAACTGATGGGTGATGGTAGATCAATTTTCACTCAGGAAAAATCAACTTTAGCAAGGATATTCAAAAAAGGCTTAAACAAACTGATTCGTAAAAAGGGAAAATTCTTTTAACCATTTAACTGCTCTTCTATATCTGAAGAATCAATTTAAGATTCAGAAATTCCTAATTGATCTAAAATATAAAGATGGCGTGGATTAGTGGGATCATATTTCCCCACGGTGATTCTTCTAAATTCGTTTGGTTTTTTTCCAATTAATTCCCAAACGCCAATATTACCTTCTCTATAGATGATGTCCTTAGTAAAACAAACTCCAGGAGTAGTGTAATCTGTACCTCTGAAAGTTCTTATTCCTTTGTTCCAGGCTAATCTCTGAGCTTCTTCTTTTGCTTTTTGAATATTTTTACCTTTCACCAATCTATCAAAGAAATAATATTTCTGCATAATTTCATAAACATCTCGAAAATCTCTAGGCTTGCCATCTAATCCGTAGGCAAGACTAATAGCTAAATGTCCTGTTAAGCCGGAAAAGTCTTCTATTTGGCCACTAACAATCTGGCTTCGCATTGTTGCTATTCCCTCTTCTCCCCGCTCATATCTATCCAAGCCTGGCCCTAACAACCTTAATCTGCTTCTTTCTCCTTTTTCTCTCCTAGCGACATGAGTGCCAATCTCATGAACCAAAAGGGACTGGACTTCTTTGAAGAGTAACTTTTTTGATTCTGGAATTTTTATTTTTTTCTCTTCCTGATCAACACTGGCACCAGGTTTACCACTAATATCAGTAACAACCTCCCATTCATCTAAATTTAAAGAATCCAAAGCTTTCTGAAAGATATCTTTAATTTCGTCAACCCCTAATTCGCCTTCAACTTCAGGAAGATGGACAAGATCTCCTATTGCTTTCGCTGTTTCTCTTTCTGCAAGACTGATAGTTCCCTCTGATGGCAAAGAAACAAAACCCGCTCTCTCTGTTTCCTGGGGCAGAACTTCATCCAACTCTCTTGCTGCCCGACTAAGTGGTCGATTATCTGAGTTTCGATATTCGTTTATTTTTGTCCGAAGAGATTGGACAGTAAAAACAAAAATCTCATAGGACGGCTTGCCATAAATAAACTCTGAATAGCGTTTAAATCTTCTCATATCTCCGCTAATCGAAGCCTGAAGCATTCTTAATTTAGCTACGCTTTCATTTATTTTCCATCTATATGCCTGCCCAACAATTTCATTCTCCTCTTTAGCCAAAATTTCTTCTTTCAAACTTAATAATGCCTCTTCTCTTCCTTTTAAATCATCTGGGTCAAGTCGAGGATAATCAAGAATGGGATTGCGAACTTCACCTGATAAAAAAAGCCTTTTTTGCTCTTCTCTATGGTTCTTATAACCTTCTAAATATTCATATGCTTCAACCATTCCATTTTTTTCAAATTGGGAATGCCAAATTTCGTCGATGGCTGGTTGTTTTTCTGGATATTCCGTCATTCTTTTAAAGATTTATTTATTAAAAACAAATTTATTTCTCGACCACTTTTTGCTTAGAAATATTTACTAAAATCCCGCTGGCCGTCATAATTAGAATCAGCGAGGAACCCCCATAGGAAATGAAAGGCAGAGGGACGCCGGTCAGAGGAACAAGAGCGACAATGGCTGAGAGATTGATTAAGGTTTGAAAACCAATCCAGGAAATAATACCGGTGGCCAAAAGAGTACCAAATTTATCCGGGGCTTCCTTGGCAATTTTGAATCCCCGCCAAATTAGAAGCAGAAAGACAAAAATAATTACTAAGGCGCCGATGAAACCAATTTCTTCAGCCATAATCGCAAAAATCGAATCGGTGGCCGCCGCCGGCAGATATTCATATTTCTGGCGTGACTGACCAAGGCCTAAACCAAATAAGCCACCTGAACCAAGGGCTAAAAGAATTTGGCGAATATGGTAGGAAGCCCCTAGCGGATCGCGGCTAGGATCAAGAAAAGTTAAAACCCGTTCTTTTCGATAAGGAGAAGAAAAAATTAAACCCAAACCTGATAAGAAACCTAAGATGCCTAAAAGACCTAACCAGAGAAGGGGTGCTCCAGAAGCAAAGTAAACCACCAAGCCAGTGGCGGCAATAATCACGGCCGTCCCCAAATCAGGTTCAAGAATCACTAAACCAATTAAAAGAGTTAAAAGAATTAAAAAAGGCCAAGGACTTTTCTTCTGACTCATAAAGGCCGCCAGATAAAAGACAAAAGCTAATTTGGCAAGCTCAGCTGGTTGGAAGCGAAAAGCCCCGATCGCCAACCATCTTTGGGCGCCCATAATCTTTGTCCCTAAACCCGGAACTAAAACCAATCCTAGGCTAATTAAACTAACAATCAATAAGGGAACGGCCAAAGATTTTAACCTTCGGTAATTAAAAAAGCTGGCCAAGATAAAACCGATTAAACCTAGGCCTGCCCATTGGAGCTGAAGTTTGAAGTAGTAGAGCTTGTCGCCAAAATCACGATAGGCTTCAACCACGGAAGCATTGGCAATCATAATCAAGCCAAAAACTGTCAAGCCTAAAACTAAAAGAATTAGAAGCCAGTCTGCTTTTTGATGAGATAATTTTAGGGAAATTTTGTTTTGTTTAAGCCTTCTCATGTCAAAAAACTAGATGATGGCCAGCCAGATACCAATAATGGCTAGCATTAGACCAGCTAACCAAGCCCTGGATACGATTTTCGGTTCCTCCCAACCTCGAGCCTGAAGCCAAAGATGAAAAGGAGCAATTTTAAAAACGCGGCGTTTAAAAACCCGCAGGGAAATAATTTGGATTAAGCTTGAGGCTGCTTCACCAACAAAGAAACCACCAATAAACACCAAGGCAAAAATTTTACCAATTAGAAGACCAACTACGGCTAAAGTAGCCCCAAATGAAAGTGCTCCGCTGTCGCCTAGCCAGATTCTGGCTGGATAAATATTAAAATAAAGAAAAGCAATTAAAGCACCAATCCAAAGAGAAAGGAAAACCGATAGGGTCGTGTCTAAAACAGCGGTTGAAAGAATCCAGAAGGCAAAAAGACAAATCATTAATAAACCAGCAGCTAAGCCATCAAGACCATCAGTAATATTATAGGCATTAACAAAAGAAATGATGACTAAAGCCGCGAAGGGAATGTACCACCAGCCAAGATAAAAAACAATATGAGTCAAAGGGATGTGAATAATGTCTATTCTGAGGTTAAAATAAAGCATTGAGGCAATTATCAAAGCCAGAGTTAATTGAATGAAAAATTTAACATAACGACTTAAACCAAAACTCCGACCAATTACTCCTTTTCTCGCCTTACCAAAAAATTTAACAAAATCATCGTAAAAACCTAATAAACCAAAAGAAATAAAGCTAAAAAAAATAATATTGAGTTCATCTCTTAAGGTATGAACCGCGGTAACATAAACACCCAGATATCTAAGAAGAGGAAAAAGAATCGCGTACAACAAGCTAACCAAACCGATAATCAACAAACCGCCGCCTACGGGTGTCCCTGCTTTCCAATCATGCATTTTATCGAATAAGGGCACTTTGCCGTTTTTAGGCGCTTCAACTTTCCGAGTAAATTTAAGCCGATATAAAAAACCAATAAAAGGAACAATCACAATACTCGTCACCACAAAAGAAAAAATCAAGAGACCAAGAAATAAAGCCATTTTACTTTTTTAACCAATCTTTATTAGGTAAAAATTTAGGTTTTTCTGGATCAGAAATATCACAAGCAAAAGAGGGATAGACTTCTCCAGCGTCTCTCAAGGCATGAACATCTGAAAGAGTTTCTGTATAAACACCAACATTAACGTAATCCTTCTTGACACCATCAACGGTAATGGCAATCGGCCCCGTGCTTGGACAAAGTTTTAACATCCTTTTGGCGACCATCTCGCCTACTTTCAACCTATCATCATTTCTTAAGGAGTTGATCGGTCTTTGGCCCGGCACTCTAACATCCGCACAAATCTTATATCTGCCAGGTAAGGAATTAGCCTCTGGCGGAAGGAGTCTAACCGCAATTCTTTCTCTAAAACGAACATTTTCCATTTTGAACCTAATTAGATTATAACACTAAGACAGAATATCTTTTGCTAAAGTCTTCTTATTTTTCGACGAATTGTTTCAAATGAATAAGTCACTCGATATAAAGGTGACAAAGGAAAATCTTGAGCATGAAGATAATCAACCCGCTCGCCGCCAAAGCCTTTTTTAAAGATGGTGACGCCAGCAAAGCGATGTTTCGGATCATCGGTGGGGGCAATCCCCCAAAAATTATAGAGTCGACAACCTCTTTTTTTCGCCTCCTTAATAGCCTCCCATTGAAGCAAGTAGGAAGAAGGTATTTTGGGATATTGAGAGGAAGTTCCAGCGTAGTGATAAACCGCCATATCCCCATAGAAAATAATCATGGCAATTGAGAGAATTTGTTTTTTATATTCCGCCAAAAAGAGAGCTGTTTGTTCGTCTTTGATAAAGGCTTGAAACTGTTTTCTTAAAAACTCTTTTGGAAAGGGAATAAATTTGTGTCGCTTGACGGCTTCCATTTGCAATCGATCGAGGGTTTCAATCTCTTTTAGGTCTTTAGTCTGAAAAACCTTCACTCCATCTTTAACGGCCCGGCGGACATAGTAGCGGGTGTTTTTTCGCATCCCCGCCAAAAGCTCCTCTTCCGAAGGACTAAGATCTAATTGCCAAGTGGTTTCAGCGTGCATATGCATCGGTGCATCCTGAAAACCCAATTTTTTAAAGATTGTCCTATTTTTTTCATTATCAAGGATTGAAGGTCTTACCCTCAAGAAAACGACTTTTTCTTGCCGACCCAACTCTATCATTTGATTTAGAATTTGTTTAAAATTATCTTCCTGCCAATCGGCCAATAATGGCCCACCCGGACAGGCTAAATAAGTTCCTCTCTTCGCTTCTTCCTTGACTAATAAAGCCGTTCCGGTGATTACCTGATTTTTTAAAAGCCCCAAATGAAAAACCTTATTGCCTAAAGACTGGTGAAATTCACCCCAATTCCAAGACTGAAGAAAAATATTAGGTGATTGACTCAGAGCAAATCTTTCCCAATCTTCTTTATTATTGATTTCCTTAATGATTTTAGACATTTTTCTTTAAAAAGGCTTTGACTAAATTAATAACCCGACGCGCTTCTTTTTCTCCCATCCGGGGATAGGTAGGCAGGTTAACTACTTGAGAAGCGATTTCTTCAGCCACAGGGCAACTACCCCAAGAGTAGCCCGCTTTTTCGAAATTAACTCCTTGAGGATCAACAATATTTTGATACCAATCACCTAAAAGAATTCCTTTTTTCTTAGCCTCATTAATCATTGCTTTTGCCTGCTTACTAAGAATAGTATAACGCATGAAGATTTCTCCAGAAACTGGTTTTAAGGTTTTAATCCCTTTTAATTCCTGGCGATAAATCTCTCCGATCTCCTTTCTTTTTTGATTAAATTTAGCTAATCTGTGAAACTGGGATAAAGCCAGAGTCGCTTGGGCATTAGCTAATTTACGAGGATAATTTCTTGGTTGACGACTCATCTTTTCTTCCCCACTGACGGCTCGAGAGAGCAAATTAAGCTTCTGGAAAACGACGAGCAATAACTTACCTAAACTAAATAAATTATAGAGAGGAAGAATTATCTCAAAGGCAAGAGGGTGAAAAAGCTGTTGACCCACCCAAAATCGAGAAGGAAAACTCAGACTTTTTTGAATCTCTAAGAGCTTTTTTCCAATTCGATCATTATTGGTAATGGCCATTCCGCCAAAAACTGAAGAAATGATTTTATCTCTGCCAAAGCTGAAAAAAGCAGCTTCACCATCGGTCCCTAATTTTTTATTTTTATATTTGGCTCCTAAAGAATGAGCACAATCTTCGATTAATAAGAGTTTCTTATCTTTGGCAATCTTCTTGATCTCGTCCATTTTGGCTGGCTTACCAAAAGTATGCTGAACAACGACGATTTTAGATTTAGAGGTGATTTTCTTTTTCAAATCCCTGGGGCTCATATTAAGAGTATCTTTTTCAAAATCGACATAAATCGGTTTTGCTTTTAACCAAAGAATCGGATTAGGAACAACAACACAAGTAAAAGCCTGAATCAAAACTTCATCATTCTTTTTTAAGTCCATTGCCTTTAAAAGGGCATATTCTGCCGAACGACCACTGTTAAAACTAACAGCGTATTTCACCTTAAAATAGTCCTTAAATGACGATTCTAGTTCTTTTATCTTTTCACCTTTTAGCCACTGTCCGGGAGAAAACAGCATCTTAGCGGCAAGGGAAATGTCTTGTTTTTCTGTATTTGGCGAAAGGGAAATAGCGATTGGTTTCTTGATCATTGTTTTAGAGCCTGGATTAGATTAACTGGCAATCGACCCTCAAGTAAGACAGTAATCTTTGGCGATTCTTTGGCCAGAATCTCTTTAATTTTCTTAGGATTGTTCTCGACAATCAGCCTTGTTTTGCCTCTACCCATTCCTTTTTGGAAATCATCTAAGAAATTATCATTAGTTAAAATAACTAAATCAACTTTTCCCCTTAAGGCTTGGCCGATTTCCTGATGAATCCGAGGACTGGCCGAGCCAAGTTCGATGATGCCGGGAGTGATCACTACCTTAGTTTGAGATTCAACCTTTTCTAAGATTTTTATGGCAGCCAAAAATCCATTAGGATTACTACTAAAGGTATCATCAATCAGCGTCATCTTCTTGATTCCTTGGATACTTTTCATTGCCCGATCATTAGACTGAAGTTGACTAACTGCTTCTTTAATCTGAATATCTGTTAAACCTAATTCTTTGGCAACCGCGATGGCTCCAAGAAAATTATCGAAATTAGATTCCCCTTTGAGACTGGTTTTTAAACTTAAGTACTTACCATCACTATTTATTTTAAAGGCTGTTCCCTCTTGTTTTTCGCTGATTGAATCAAGCCAAATGACGTTGGTAAAACCAGGCAATTTTCTTGGCTTGCCTCTTTTATATAAAATCGTCTTAAAACTTTTTGAGGCTTTTTTTGCCATCTCAAGACAATAGCGATTATTGCCGTTCAAAATCGCAATACCGTCTTTGGGAAGGTTTCCGATTATCTCATATTTTGCCTCAATCAAATTCTTCAAGCTGCCAAAAAGGGCTAAATGCTGTTCATTAATACCAGTAATAACCGCAATCTGAGGCTGAACCAGTTGACAAAGATCAGTAATTTCTCCTTTTTTATAAGCGCCCATTTCAACAACAAAAATCTCAATGTCTTGGTTTATTTTCTCTATAATATTTTGGCTGATACCAATTTTGGTATTATTGGTTCCTTCAGTTTTGGCAACTTTATATTTTTTTGCCAAAATCTGAGCAATAAAATCTTTGGTACTGGTTTTTCCGTAACTGCCGGTAACACCAACTATTTTCAGATTAGGCAGCTGTTCTAGCTTCTCTTTGGCTATTTTGACCTTTCTTTTTTGGGCAAGAGAAACAGGTAATTTTGTTAAAAAGACTTGGAATAAAATCGCTATTGGCATCAATCTTTCAAAAAGCAATAAACAAAAAGCAAAAGTCCAGAGGTTAAGCTGAGAAACAAACAGCCAAATGGCGAGGCTAATTAAAAAAAGACTGCTTGAAACTATCTCTATTGTTCTTAAAGTGAACTGCGGACGGACTATCTGACGAATCAGGATTCTTCTTAAAAAATCAAGAGCCTCTATTAAAAAGATAAGGGCCACAAGGAAAGGAAACCAATTCCTTAACTCTATTGGCATAATGAAAAAGACAATCAGAAGAAGCCACTTAATAAGAAAAAGCGGTGAGAAAAACATTCTTCGGCTTGTTTTTAATTTAAGATGAGGAGTTAGCCTATCAAAGCGATATTCTTTGAGTTGCCAAAGATAGGTATGAAACAAAGTATTTTTCAAAAGAGATATTAACCAAAGGCCTAAAATTATGGTTTTAGTAATCATTGCCCTTCCTTCCATTTAGTAATTTTTTTAGCTAGTAATCTCGGTTCTTCATAAGGCAATTTATGGCCTAAACCCGGAAAACTAATTAATTGCGAATTTTTTATCCGAGAATTAATTAGTTGGGCGTCAGCAAATTTTGTTTCTTTGTCTTTCAAACCCCAACAAATCAAAGTAGGAAGTTTTATTTTAGAGAGTAATGGTTTTAAATCTTCAGCGATGACTAACCTAAAAGTTTGTTTCATCACTCCTTTGGTTTTTTCGTAATCGTGTTCTCTGGCTAATTTGTAAACTAGACGGCGATAAGAATGACTTTTGGGCAAAATTACCTTACCTATTTTGGCTATCACTAAGAAAAAGGTTCTCTTGAAAAAATTTGCCCGAGAGAGACCGGCACTACCACAAAGAATGATGCCTTTAATTTTCTGAGGGTAAAGACTAGCTATTTTTATGGCCAGTCTGCCACCAAAGGAATGACCAAAAAGATAGATGTTTTGTTTTCCATCTAAGGCAGCAATTATTTCTAAAACAAACTGAGCATATTCATTTACTCCCCAAGGTTTGGATGGTGGTTTGGTTTTGCCAAAGCCTGGTAAATCAGGAATTAAAATCTGCCAATTCTGTTTTTCTAAGGCCTTACCTAAAGGCAATAATTTCTCTTTTGAAGCTCCCCAGCCATGAAGTAAAACAATTAAATCCTCGCCTTTGGTTGATTGATAATAACTAAGATTAATCTTGGCTATTAGTTTTTTCTTCTGAATAATCATTCTCCTCCCCAAGGTTATTAAAACCAAATTATTGCCTTTATTTTACATGATTAGCTGGATAAAGAGAAGTTACTTTCATGCCTGTGTTATAATTCTCCTGATGCAAAAAGAATTAGAAAAATTGATGTCAGCCCTTGATCAGCGACGAGTCCAACTAGTGGTGCCTATTCATGAAGGCGATGTTTTGAGAAAAAGAAAATCAATCGCCGGTTGGAAAACGGTTGAGATCCAAGAATCCAACGAAGATTTAACCAATTTAGCAAGAGAGAAACGCCTTAGGCCATTTATTAGATTCGCTCCTCAATATTATCGTCAGGAAATTCCTGGAAGCGTTGAAACAATGTGGGTAAGAACGGGTGTTGCCCAGGCCCTCTATCGAGCCGCCCTTCTTTTACCAACAGGTTGTCAGTTTGAAATCTGGGATGCTTGGCGACCGGCACCTGTTCAAAAAAGGCTTTTTGATCAATATCTTGAAGTTTTGAGAAAAAAGATGAAGGGATTAACCGAAGCAGAATTAAGAGAGGAGACACAAAAATATGTTTCGCTGCCTTCAGATGATCCGACAAAACCTTCCCCTCACAGCACCGGCGGGGCAATTGATTTAACGATCGTTGGCCCGGATGGAAAGACACTTAACATGGGAGTCCCCTTTGATTATTTTGGTTCAGAAGCAAGAACAACTTTTTATGAAGAAAAATTAAGAGAGGGTGATACTGCCTTTTCAGAAGAGGAAAAAGAAATATTAGCCAACCGTCGGCTTCTTTATTCTGTTATGATAACAGCTGGTTTCACTAATTATGAAGAGGAACATTGGCATTATGACTTTGGTGATCAATTCTGGGGAAGAATTAAAGAACAACCAGCCATTTATGGAAAAGCAATGCCTCTAAAAATCTGTCTTAACGATGAACCTTGTACAGCTGGAGCACACCTTAATTAATTTCTTTAATTTCTCTATCCTGGAAGAACCCCATAATAGCTAAATAACTCTTGGGCAATCTTAAACCAAAGCGGGGCGGCCGTTTCTGAACCCCAAGGTGAAGATTGAGGTTCTCTTAAAGTCACCAGCATCACAAATCTAGGTTCATCGGCTGGGGCAAAACCGATAAAAGAAGCAATCGTTTTTTCCTGATCATAATGGCCAGCCACCGGAATCTGGGCGGTCCCGGTTTTGCCGGCAATTCGGTAACCCACTGGCTTGGCCCATTTGGCTTCACCGTTATCAACGGCATTAACCATCATCTCGGTCATTACTTTGGCTGTCGCCGAACTAATGACTTCACTTTGAATTTGGGGTTCAATCTTAATTTTTTTATCTTCACCAACAATTTCTTTAACCAGATAAGGACGAAATAACTTGCCATCATTGGCAATCACCGCCCCAATTCTGGCCATCTGAATGGGCGTCAAGGCAATTCCCTGGCCAAAGGAAGCGGTGGCCAAATCAATGAAACTCCAGTCTTTTTTCGGCCTTAAGTTTGGCGTTAATTCATCCTCGAGATCGATGCCGGTTTTTTGACCTAAGCCAAATTTAGCAAGATATTCCGTAAATTTATCAATCCCTAATTTTTCACCAACAAAAACCATGCCGATGTTATCTGAATATTTAATGACATCAACCATGGTGCAGTCAGGATGATATTCCTCATTCCAAGTTTTAATCACGTATTCACCAATTACCCGAGGGCCAGCACATTGGTCACATTTGGTCTCAGGTTTAACCACGCCCTCGTTAAGAGCCGCGGCCATCACCGCAATTTTAAAAGTAGAACCTGGTTCATAGGAAAAAGCGACGGTCGGATTGGGAAAAAGTTCTTTATCATATTGCCCATATTTATCTGGATCATAACCTGGATAAGCGGCCATCGCCAGAATCGCCCCGGTTGGTTCCATGACAATCACCGAACCTGATTTGGCGCCATAATGTTCGATTCCCTTGGCCAGTTCGGTTTCGACAATGTATTGGACACTCCGGTCAATGGTCGTCAGCAAATCCCGGCCATGGTATTGTTCCTCATCTTTGGCCTCTCCCATCAAGATCGGCCGACCGGCAGCATCTTTTTCCCGATGAACAATCCCCGATCTACCCCTAACTTCAAGATCGTAATAACCTTCCAAGCCAAAATAGCCCTTATCGCGGCCATTAATGTCCTGACCGACAAAGCCCAGAAGATGAGCTGAACTTGAACCTTCGGGATAACTCCTTTTCTGCTCGGTTTCAAAACCAATCCCTTTGAGCAGCAAGGCTTCGACTTCGCCCTTAACCTCTCGACTCGCTTTATGTTTCAGGGGCACCCAACTCAAATCAGTCCGACCCAATCTTTCCTTAATCAATTGTTCCATCTCTAACAAAGATTTTTCTCTATCTAATTCACCGCCTGGGGTGGCTGCTTCTTCCTCAAACAAAATCGGGGCCAATTGACTGGCAATTTCGGCTGGGCTTTTATCCAAATCAGCCAGAGAAGCAAAAACGAGATAAGACTCTTGGGTGGTGGCCAGAGGAAAACCATCACTGGCTAAGATTTGACCCCGCTTGGCCGGGATTTCAAAAGAAACCTGATATTGACCTTCAGCCGCGGCCGCTAAGTCATCACCAGCCACTATCTGCCAGTAATAAAGACGAAAGATAATCAAAAGACCGAAGGCTAGAAAGCAACCAAGAAGAAAGTTTATTCGGGCTTTACCCTCCATTTTAGTAATTCATTGCCACTGGCAATTCTGGGGTGAGATGGAGCAAATGAGAATTGTGGACAAAACCAAGTTTTTCGGCTTTTTGGGCTACTTCTCTTAAAGAACCTAATTGGGTAATTTCTTGTCTTAAGATCTCGTTCTTATCTTCTAACCTGGCGGCATTAAGTTCAAATTCTTTAACCATTTCCCCATCAGTCGCCAAGCGATGAGTCAGAAGCAACTGACCTAAGGCTAAGGCAATGACAAGGATGATAATCAAAGCAGGTAGGTTAATTTTTCTCATTTATATTTTTATTTTTTTCAGCCACTCTTAGTTTGGCGCTCCGACTCCGAGGATTTTCCTTAATCTCCTCAAGAGTTGGTCTAATTGGTTTCTTGGTAATAATTCTTAATTGACTAGTACTTTCTTTATCTTTAAAGAACTGTTTAACGATTCTGTCTTCGCCTGAATGAAAACTGATTATCGCCAGCCTGCCTTTTGGTTTTAAAAGATCTTGAGCTTGAGGCAAAGCCTCTTTCAAATTATTTAGTTCGTCATTAACCACGATTCTCAAAGCCTGAAAAACTCGGGTGGCTGGATGGATTTTCATTTTTCGCTTGGCTTTACCTGGCAAAGCCTTTTCAATCACCGCCACCAGCTCGCCGGTTGTCCTAATCGGCCTTAACCGACGGGACTGACAAATAGCCTCAGCAAAGCGTCGAGAATAGTGTTCCTGACTAAATTTCGAAAAAATTTCATTTAATTCTCCTTTATTCAAACCATTAATCAGATCAGCCGCTGTCACTCCTAGCCGCGGGTCCATTCTCATATCTAAGGGTCCGTTGTCTCGAAACGAAAAGCCGCGTTCTTCTGTTTCTAGCTGGTAACTAGAAACACCTAAATCAAAGAGGATACCGGCAACCTCCGAGAAACCCTCTTTTTTAGCGATCTCTTTAAGATCCTTGAAATTTCCCGAAACCAGCCGCCAGAAGTAGTGTTTACCTGGAGGGCAGGCTGAAGCCAGGTAAACCCTGGCGGCTTTAACTGCTTCGGGATCACAATCAATCGCTAAAATTTTTCCACCTAATTTTAAAATTGCTTGGGTATGCCCACCGCCACCGGCGGTAGCATCAAGATACTTCTCCCCTTCTTTAACTTCTAAATATTCAAGAACTTTTTTTAAAAGAACCGGTTTATGAAACCTTGCCATTCGTCTGGGCTTTCTTCTTGGTCTCTGAATGATTATTCTGATAATATCTTTGGATCGACCTATCCAATTTTTTTCTCATTTGATTACCATTAAGACGAACCATAATTTTCCTCCTTATAGTTTTTCCAAGTTAATGAGTCCCAAATTTCAAAGTGATCACCGGCACCAATCACCATTGCTTCATTTTTGATCTTGGCATAGCTTAATAAATTTTTAGGTACCACGACTCTTCCTTGCTGATCAATTTCAATCAAAATGGCGCCTGAAAAGAGCTGGCGTCTAATCTTTCTTGCCTCTATTTCGGAAACTGGCTTGGCTAGTTCTGCCTTTGAAATCTCTTCCCAGGTCGATTTCTGATAGCCTAAAACGCAAGCTTCAAAACCTCTCGCCAAAACAATTTCACTGGTTTCGATTTCATTTCTAATCTTGCTTGGCAAAGCTAAGCGATTGCCTTTGGTTAAATTGTGTTTGTATTCTCCTAAAAACATAGACCTGCCCCTGTTTTATCCATTTGTCACCAATTTATTCCATTTTGGTCTATTTCGATACTATTTGTCAACCAGAAAAAAACCCGAAGCTTCACGCCCAAAATTGAAAGATACGAGAAGATCTATTCAGCCATAACAATAAAAGTGGCCAAAGAATCAATTTCTCCAGAAATGGTTTTGTCTTTGACCTCTGCTTCTGTTTCCTGCCATTCTGTCCCTGTCCAGGCAGATAATTTGGCACCAGTTACTTCATCAGGTAGTTTAAGACTCACCTCTCCATTCTTAACCGTTTCCGTACCTGAAGTAAAAACACTATAAGGACCCACCAAAATTTCACCTTCAAATTCACCAGGCAAACCAATGGTCATCATCGTCACGTAGAAATCATTTTGCGATAAAGTTCCGGTTAAAGAAAACTTTTCATCAATCGAAGTTAATTCATCATCACCTTGTTGGAGATGGAAATCAGTCACCAGTTTTCTTGTTCCCGGACCGCCTCTTAATCTGATGGTTAAGGTTCCTTGGGTCACTCCCTCATCATATTTATATCTTCCGCTTGATTCCGAACCTAAAAGAATTTTCTTGGAATAAGTAGTTTCACCTTTAAGACTGACGGTGTTAATACTGCCTTGAGTGGCCCCACTTTCGGTGTTGTAAAGGAGTTCGTATTCCAGACTGTCAGCGTCTTTAATCCGAGAAACATCAATCGTCAACCAATGACCGTCATCGGTTGGAGTCAGAATCACAAAAGGTCGTTCTGCGAGAGTGGTTTCAATCAGCGTCCCTTCTGGTTCTTTGGTTGGCGTTGGTTCTTTGGCTTGGCGACTCCGCCAAAACCAAAAACCGCCAACGATTATTAAGATAAGAATAATGACCCCGCCAATAATCAAATAATTCTTTTTCATTTTCTTAATCTATCTTGAAATAAATTGATTAATTTGTCAACCCATTATTTATATCCTTAGAGAAATGTGCAAAGTCTTAGATTTTGATTTTAGTAGAATATCGAAAAATGTCGTCAAAACTGATAGAGAAATAGCTGAAATTATTTGACCAACTTACCAAACTTCAAAAACTCTTCGCCTTCAAGTATTTTTTGAATTGTCTTTTTTAAATCAGAGATTTTTACTCTTATTTGTTTCATCGTCTCTCTGTTTCTTAAAGTTACTGTCTGATCTTCAAGTGTTTGAAAATCTACTGTACATCCAAGGAACGTCCCTATTTCATCTTGGGAATAATAGCGCTTACCGATATTGCCACGATCATCCCAGGTGGTAGCAAAATCAGGTTGAAGTAACATGTAAACCTTCTTCGCTTCTTTCACCAAATCTGGCTTATTAGCTAAAAGGGGAAAAACCGCTACTTTATAGGGAGAAAGATGAGGATTGAGAGATAAAAGTACTCGAACACCTTGTTTATCCTTTTCTTCATGATAAGCGTCAATCAAAGCGACTAAAAGGGCTCGTTCGACACCAAAAGAAGGTTCGACCACCTGAGGATAAAATTTCTTGTTAGTTTTCTGGTCCTGATAAGTCAAATCAACCCCACTGGCTTCAGCGTGTTGCTTAAGATCAAAATCGGTTCGGTAAGCCAAACCAAAAAGCTCTTTAAAACCAAAAGGAAATTTGTATTCTAAGTCTTCGGTTCGTTCTGAATAATGAGAAAGTTCATCTTTGCCGTGGGGCCGCCAACGAAGATTCTTTTTGGCGACGCCCAAGTCAGTCATCCATTTTTCCATTAATTTTTTCCATTCTTCAAAAGATTTTTCCCAGTCTTTTTTGAGAACAAAATATTCAATTTCCATTTGTTCAAACTCCAAACTCCTGAAAATGAAATTACCTAAAGTAATCTCGTTTCTAAAAGCTTTGCCAATCTGACCAATCCCAAAAGGTAACTGGGGATGAAAAGAATCAATAATGTTTTTGAAATTAACGAAAATCGCTTGGGCGGTTTCGGGTCGAAGATAAGCCAACATCGCTTCTTTTTCCACCGGACCAATAAAAGTCTTGAACATCGGGACAAATTTTTTAGGTTTGGTTAATTCACCGCCGCAATCAGGGCATTTGGTTGCTTCTTTAAGAGAATCAGTCCGAAAACGGCAATGGCAACTCTTGCATTCAACCAGAACATCAATAAAACCAGTGGTATGGCCTGAAGTTTCCCAGATCTTCGGGTTAAGGAGAATCCCACCATCAAGACCAAAAAGATCTTCTCTTTTTTGAATAAAAGTCTGCCACCAATTGTTTTTGAGATTGTTTTTTAATTCTACTCCCAAAGGTCCGTAGTCCCAGGTATTAGCTAAACCACCATAGATTTCTGAACCGGGATAGATAAAACCCCTTCTTTTACAAAGACTAACAATTTTATTCATTAAGTCGGCCATCTATCGTCAATATAGCTTATTTTCAGCCAGGAAGTCAATCAATTTCCTTGGCAATCTCTTGACTGTTGATCTTTTTCTCGGTAATCGTTTCAATGTAATCCTTAAGGCTGCCAGGCTCTTGCTTGAGCTCCTGGGGAACACCAAAGCCCAGCTCTCTCAAAAGGGCTTCTTCAAAGCTCCTGGTCAGCTCTGGCAGGTTAGCCGTGCCTAGTTGGTTGAGATAATAACTCAGAAGCTGGAAAACGGCTTGACTAGCCTGTTCATCCGGTGTTAATTTATCGACCAATTCGACAAAGTAATAGGCCAGAGCGACTTTTTTAAGATCCCTTCGCCAGACTTTAAAAGATTTCGTGACCTGGGCTTCGGTCAGAAGATCAAAATTCCGGCCTTTGTTAAGAAAAAGAATTGCCTGGTTAAAAAGCTCAACGTTGCCGCTCCGACGGCTGGTCACTCGCCTAACGCCTTTGGCCAAGGCCCTGATCTTGCCGTAATGTTTGGTGTAAATGGTCAGGATTTTATCGGCTTCACCATAATTAATTCGTTTGAGGATAATGCCTTCGGTCTTGTAGGTTCTGCCCATGATTAGCGGCTTAATTGGAGCTGGCGATCAGTGGTCAGTTCGAAAATCTCTTGCTGGCCATTAAGAGTAATCTCGTATTCGGGATTATAGGTGCCGGGCTGTTTTTGGATTAAAAGCTGGTAATCATCACCTTTTTCCAGTTTAAAAGGCAGTTTATATTTAAAGGTCAATCGTTTGGTGCCTTCGGGTCTTAGCGGCGCTTGGTCGCCGTAAAAGGTTTCAAAAACGGTTTTGCCTAAATCATCATAAACCTTGGTTTCAATCTCCGCGCCGGTCGTTTCAATCAATTCACTCCCTTGAGGGACATAAAGTCTAACCCAATCTCGGTAAAGACCATTAAGACAGAGTTCGCCGGCTTCAAGATTACAGTTTGAAGCTGGAGCCGGGTTGCGGTAATCAATGGTGACGGTTTTGGTGACCGTGCCGTCGCCCGCCACCTCAATCTCTTGTCTAACCGCTTGTTTGATAAACATGTTTGATTTGGCCCCGGCAAAATTACAGTCATTAAGATGGAAATAATCTTTGTCGGTTTCCTTGATTCTACCCGCGGCATTTAGAGCTTCCATCGCTTGCTGAAGCTCTTCATCAAAGAAATAGACTAAAAGGTGTTTCTCCTGGATAGCTGACAAAGCGACATTAAAGAATTCCGGCCATTTTTTCCGGGGTGAACCCATGGCGTTGGATAAGATCGAGTGCATCAAAGGACCAATCACGGCCTTTCTTTCGGCTCGCCAGTCACTAATCGGTTTATCAGCCTGTAATTCCAGTTCATAAACGACTTGGGGGCAATCACAACGCTCGTCAATATCAGCCGAGAAATTTCCCCAGCCCGGAACACCGATTTGACCAAGAATCCTTAAAAGATCAGCCAAAACCTTAGTATCAACGGCAATAATGGCGTCAACATCCTTGTCACCGACCTTTTGGTAGTTTTCCCAAAAGGTGGCCATTGACTCAGCAAAATCCGGCGAAAGGTTCATATCCCGAAGATGCCAGTAAAAAACATTCTTATGGTAATCAAGAATCGGTTTCGGGGCCTCGACCCGGTTACCTAATTGAGCATCAAGAGAATAAATATCATGAGAGCTGACCGGGGTTATCTGGCCGTTTTTAACTGACATGATGGCATAGGCCGTCAGAAAACCGCCGGTTGGTCTTAATTCGGCGTCATTTTGGAACAATAAAAGATAGCGTTTTTCTTCAGGGACACCCAAAAGCGGTTTGAGATAACTGATTACTGGTCGAGCTTCCAGAATAATTTCGGCGGCGCCATCGATCGAGCTAATCATCGCTACCACATTGGCCCTGATATTTTTGCCAAAAAGAGTCTGGGGATAACGATTGGCATCAATCTGGTCAATTTCTTCTCTGGCCAATTCCAGTTTACCGCCAATCTCTTCTAAACTTGGCTGGAGTTTATCAACCGTATCCAAAACCAATAACAATCTTTCTTCAATCGTCATCTCCTCCATCGTCTTTTTCTCTTCACCTTCCAAACCTAAGATATCAGCATAAGGTTGAAGGCCTTTAATGCCAACATCAGCGGCTTCGAGGAGATAATGACCGCCTTTGATTAAGCGTTCTCCGTCAAAATAATAACCTCTGACTAAGGGAACAAATTTCAGCCAAACCAGCCAGCGGTAATCCTTGGCTAATTTATCTAAGTCTTGACTGGTCTCTTGAATACCCGTCACTGCCTGATTTAAGTTTTGAGTTTGAGCAGCGGCCGCGGTTTTTTGGGCATTGGCCATTAAAGGGGAAAAATCAGCCTTGATTCGCCAAAGAGGCAAAGCCAGAAAAACAGTTAGAAAAACAATTAAGAAAACCAAAATTCCAATTATCGGAAAAAGGGCTTTACGGGAAAAACGAAGTTTGAATTTAAAACCCAACCGCTTTTTTCCTGTACTCATCTCACCTGTTTTTACTTCTGCTTCTGGTTGAACTGTTTTAGGTTCAACCGTTGCTTTTGCTTCTTTGTCTGATGAAGTGGTGACTTCTAATTCGATTTTTTTGTTTAAAGTATCGTTCATAAAGCTCCTTTGCCGGAAAGCATGGCCCAAGGTGTTTTTAAGATAATGGTTAAGTCTTCTAAAAGAGACTGCCGCTTAACATAAGAAGCGTCCATCTCCACTCGTTTGTCAAAATTAATCTCACTTCTCCCCTGGACTTGCCAGAAACCGGTAATTCCTGGTCTGGCCCCTAATAATTGTTTAACATATTTTTGGCTCTTTGGGTAGACCTTTTGCTGCTGTTTTAATTCATCAGGGTAATAGGCCCGGGGACCGACCAAGCTCATCTCGCCTTTAAAAATATTAAGGATCTGGGGCAGTTCGTCTAAAGAAAAACGCCTGATTAAGCGTCCCACCCGGGTAATCCGGGGATCACCTTTAAGTTTGTAACTATTTCTTTTGTATTGATTATAAAGATTGCGAAACTTGGGGTCAGTCCGGAGTAATTCGTGGGCATCCGTCACCATCGAGCGAAATTTATACATATGGAAAAGTTTACCACTTTTACCTACTCTTCTCGGTGTATCCGCAAAAACCGGCCCCTGTGAATCTAGTTTGATTAAGATGGCAATGAGAATTAGTAACGGAGAAAAGAAAATCAACAAGGCAGTCGCCATGATAAAATCAATTCCTCGTTTGACAAAGTCGTATAACATCTTCTTATAAATACTCTTGCCTGCCTTTTTCTTTTAATAAATTAACCATTTTTTTAACGTCTTCGGCTCGGTCCCGCTTGCAAATCAAAACAGCATCACCAGTATCAACAATAATCAAATCTTCCACCCCGATGACGGCTATAAGCTGGTCATCAAAATGAATGAGATTATTCTTAGCGTCAAAACCAATGAATTCGCCTTTTTTACCAGTCCCAATAATAACATTACCGTCCCTATCTTTTTTAGAAATATCATAAATCACTTTCCAGTTAGCAATATCCCGCCAGCTGTCTTCCTGTCTGGCCATCATCACCTTATCAGCTTTTTCTAAGATAGAGTACTCTATTGGGATATTCTCAAGCTGATGATATATTTTAGCGATTTCTCCTTCTTCTACATCAGCCGGTAAACCGGCGAGTTGATCAATTTTAGCCAGTAGTTTAAACCCCGAAGGCCATCTCTTCTCCATCTCAGCAATAAGCAGATCACACCGAGAGGTAAAACCTGAACAATGCCAGAAATATTTACCGGTCGCTATAAATTTCTTGGCGGTACTCTCATCGGGTTTCTCAATAAATTTTTCGGCTTCAAAAATGGGAATACCTCCAATTGTTTTAACTTTTTTTCTGACTTTAATATAACCATAACCTGTGGCCGGATAAGCTGGCTTGACCCCATAAACAACCAAGGCTTTTTCTTCGTCAGCGACTTTGGCCGCCGCTTCAATCATTCTTCTAAAGCGAGCGATATCTTTAATATAATCATCACTAACCAAAAAATGGACGATTCCCCGGGGATTTTTTCTTCTAATAAACATGGCTGACAAACCAATGGCGGCACTGGTGCCTCTTCTTTCTGGTTCGGAAATGAAATTTTCGGGTAAAAACTTGGGTAATTGTTCAACTAATTTTTGCTTGTAATTATCATGAGCAACCACGAAGATCCGATCATAAGGAATGAAGCCCTCTAATCGATCAACTGTTTCCTGAGTAATACTCTTACCTCCTGAAAGTTTGAGAAACTGTTTTGGGTTGGCTTGTCTCGATCTAGGCCAAAGACGAGTGCCGACCCCACCGGCAGGGATAACAATATAGAGATTTTCTATTGCTTTTTCCATTTCTTTTCTACAATCTCTTTAATTTCCTTTTTAAAATTCTCTTGACTAAATCTCTCCGCGTTCTGGCGACAAGCTTGAGAACTGAATCTCTTTTTTTCAAATTTCTTAATCGCCCTGACTAAAGAACCTGGCGTTTGCGAGTTAAAAAACAAGCCGGTCTTCCCCTCAATCACTGTTTCCAGTGCTCCACCGCCTCGAAAGGCGATAACCGGCCTGCCACACGCTTGCGCTTCTAAAGGTACAATACCAAAATCTTCCTCTTGCGGAAAGATCAGCGCTTGACACCTTTGATAGTAGCCCAAAAGCTCTTTGTCTGTCAACTGGCCCAGGAATTCAATGTTTTTTCCAGCCATTCTTTTTAATCTACCCATTTGACTACCAGTCCCAATAATCTTTAAAGGTAAACCTAATTGATTAAAAGCCTTAACCGCTAAATCAACTTTCTTGTAACCAACTAATCGGGCCACAACTAAGAAATAATCACCAACCTTTTCCTCACCTAAAGACCATTTTTCAATATCAAGGGGTGGATAAAGAATTGCTGAATCCTTTTGATAATATTTTTTAATTCTTTTTTGAACGTTTTGAGAAATGGCTAAATAAAAGTCAGGTCTTTGACAAGCAAATTTATCCCAGTAACGGAGATAAGCGACCATTGGTTTGGCTAAAAAACGAAAGAAATTGTTTTGAAAATAATCATCATAACCACTCCAAAGATAACGGGTTGGGGTCAAACAATAACAAAGATGAAAAGTCTGGGGTTGGGTAATAATCCCTTTGGCCGCTTCACTGGTCACCGAGATGACCAGATCATATTCACTAAAATCAAAAGATTCAAAAGCCAAAGGCATTAGATAAGGATAAGCTTCATGGCGTTTCCTGGCTAAAGGAAATTTATTTAAAAAAGAAGGGATAACTCTAAACTTTTTAGACCAAGAGGCCGTTTGAGGATAAAAAACGGCGGTGTAAAGCGGAGCTTCAGGCCAAATTTGATGAAGAGTTTCCAAAACTCTTTCCGCTCCCCCAATTTTATTAACCCGATCATAAACAAGAGCGACTCTCATCCCATATATTTTAACAGATTCAGGGGAAAGTGGCAGGATTTTGGGGGGTTTAGTTCCTTACGAAGAAACCTAGCCACTCTTTTTGGCCACTGGGTTCAATTTTAAAACTAGTCTCCACGACATTAAAACCTGCTTTCTCTAATATATTTCCAAACTCTGACTCCGTGTACAAAGCGAAGAATCTTTTAACTAACTTCCCTTCTTTTATTGATCTCCTCATTGATTTCGGCCTATCTCCTTCCTGACGTTTTTCCATTGAAATAAAAGCAAAATGGTCAGGTTTCAATACCCGCCTTATTTCTTTTAAAGCTTTGTTTAAATCTAGAGAGTTCAAATGGAGTAAAACTGCAGAGGCCCAGACAATATCAAATTCATTATCTTCGAACTTAAGATTGGTAACGTCCATTTCAAGAAATTTCGCTCCTTTCACCATTTTTCTAGCAAGATCAAGCATTCCCTTTGATAAATCCACACCAACATATTTCATTCCTCTATCTAGCGCTAAATGGGCATCATTCCCTGTGCCACAACCCAAGTCTAAAAATTTACTTCCAGTTATTTTCAAACTATTCGCTTCCATTAACCCCATGAGAATCTTAAACTCATCCAACCAGAAATTTGGAGTTCTTTCTTTTTTAAAAATCTTCGAAATTATGTCGTAAGCCTTTACTGTTGTAGATTTGAAAGAAGTTTTCTTCATCATCCCAATTTTACCAAATTCAGGAAGAAATTTTTCATTACATCATTGGATTAAGTCTGCCGGCACAAAGAAGATAAAAAGTGGCATAACGGCGATAAGGCTTCCATTTAGCTAGAATTTTTCTTGCTTTTTGAGGAGAGACTAGTTTACCGTCCCCATATATTCTTCCTAGAGCGGTTCGAACACCTAAATCATCAGCCGGGAAAACATCAGTCCTACCTAAGCCTCTAGCTAAAACATATTCAGCTGTCCAAGGACCTAAACCTCTTATCTTAGTTAATTCTTCGATGACTTTTTGATCAGACCTATTTTTCAATTCTTCAACTTCAAATTCGCCTGAAGCCACCAGTTTAGAAAAACCAAGAATATAATCAGCCTTTTGACGACTGAGGCCTATTTTAAGAAGGTCTTTGGGTTTCGCAGAAGCCAATCTCTCCGAAGAAGGAAAAGCATAATATTTTTTTCCTTTTACTTTAATTGATTCGCCAAATTTCTTGACCAAACGAGAACGGATTTTAGTAGCCACTACCAAAGAAATTTGTTGTTCGGTAATAGCGGCAATCACCATTTCGTAAACCGTAGCTGTTCTCAAAGGAATTAAACCGTAAAATTGTTTGACGGCTTCAGAAAGAACCGGGTCTTTTTTGGCTTTTTGATAAAAACCTTTTAAACTCTCATCTAAGCCAAAAATCCAGGTTAATTTCTTTTTTAATTCTTTTTGATTGACTCTAGGTTGGTATTGAACAGTGATTTGGGGTTTATCAGGAGGTGTTTTTTGAGAAGCGGTAATGAGAGTGAATTGATCACCGACTCTAATTACTCTCTGGTAAAAAGCCTTGCCCAGAAGATCGGATTTTTTAAAAAGATTGACGCCATCAGAAGTAAAATCCCCTAAAGTTTGAATATATTGATTTAAATCATAGGGAGGCTTGGGGTGAAGAATTATTTTTCCCTCTCCAATCATTTTTTTAGTGGATTCTTAAACATCTTTCCGTGTCCGGGAATAATCCAGTCAGCAACTTCTAAGATTTTTTTTCTGCTTTTTAGCAAAGCTTTTTTATCTTTAACGTACATGTCTTTATGTTTAAGCAAAGATTCTTTATCTGTTTTTTGTTTTTGACTTGTTTTCCACCACCAGACATCACCAGCAACAACAATGATTCCTTTCTCGGTTGGGACAACAAGAGAGCTATGGAATTGGTCATGGCCTGAAGTAAAAAGAATTTCTATCTTTGTTCCTGGGATTTTCCTTTTATGTTCATACTCTCTATCTTTGTCGTAGACCAGTTCATTATCCAACGCCTTTGCTTTAGGAAAAATTCCGACAAGGTAGTTATGGTCGGGGTGAAAGTGAGTCATAAAAACATAATTAATGTCTTCTGGTTTTAATCCTTCTTTTTTTAGAGCGTTGAGGAGTCTTTTTCTATTGATTCCTGGATCAACAACAATGTTTGTTTTCCCGTCTTGAATCAATGTTGTAGTTGAACTAGCAATCCAGCCTTTCTTTAAAGTTGTTGCGTATCCTTGAATTAAAACTTTAACTTTTACCATATATTAATTCTACCAAATTCAAGAAAATTTCGAAGTGGCAGGATTTTAGTGGCGAAAAATCCTCTTTTTCTAAAAAATCACAAGGTGTCCTATCTAAAACACCTCTAAAGTGTTATTTATAAATTATCTTCCAAATTTCTTCCTGATCGCTCTTTCTATCCGCTCCCAGCCTCTTTCTTTACCTGCCTCTGTCATTTCTGGTTTTTCAAGATTGGTGATTGAAGAAGCCAAATCCGCAGTTTCTTCTTTTGAAACCTTTCCTTCTTCTGGATTAAATCTTTCTTCCTCAGTCATTTTTAACCACCACCTTTCTTAACTTTTTCTTCTTTTTTAATTAGTTTCCGATACTGACAAAATTCACAATCAGGGTTGGAGTCAGGGATTTTACTGGAATCAAGACATTTTTTAATTTCAACAATCGTCGGTTCCACCCAAGCATCATCCCCTTTATGAGGAATTATTTGCAATTCAAACTCTAAACGGGCATCAAATTTAGGCCTACTTCTACCGGCGTTAGCGTAAACAAAGTAACCGGTCGGATTAACCTTAAAACCTTTTTGCCTAAAGATCCATTGATAAACTTCCATTTGTTTTTTAAAACCTTGTTTATATTCATCTTCAAGGGAAATTTCTTGACTAGTACTGGTTGATTTGTAATCAACAATAATTAATTCTTCCTGACTATTAATCCAAAGATCATCAATAATCCCACAGATTTCTAAATGAGTGGGTTGATGAAGAACTGAAGCACCAACAAATTTATAAACATCATCTCGCCAAAGGGGCAAGTCAGGATGAGCAAAAGGAATGGCATCAATCTTGTAATGTTTCATTAATTGATGTCTTTCCCCGTTTTTCCTTAACAAATCAAATTCGTTTTTTAAAAGTTGATCAACAGCCGAATTTAAAGCCCACCCCGGCATGCTGGGCCGACCCAAACCTAACCTCCTGTCTAAATAAAAACAACGAGGGCATTCCAAAAACAAATCAATTTTTCCCCGACTAATCCGAAAGGGAATTTTTGATTTTGGGTTGTAGAGATTTCTTTTTCTTTGTTGGTAGTTAGCCATTTTTACTCACTGCCAGAATTCAAAGGTTTCAAAAAATCACCAAGAAGGAAAGTAAAATGCTTGAAATTCTTCCCCAATACGAAACCTATTTCCTTGATAAATTTCTCTCGCTTTTTTAACACTATAAATTCTGAGTTTTTTAAGAGCTTCCGTATCTGTTTTTACGTATCCCTTATCTTTCGAAATTTTAAGCTCTGTGCCAGTCAACTTTCCTATGAAAGAAAATTGTAATACTTCTTTTGCCCAAACTTCCACCTTATAGGCAAGAAAATCACCTGTTTTTGGTAGTTTGAATTTCTTAAACTTTGCTTTAGCCATTTTTACTCGCTGTCTTTTTCAAAACTAAACTCACTTCTGTATATCGAATCTATTGTTTTTCCTATCTGACCGGATAACCACTTATGAAGAGCATTTTTCAATCCTCGTTTTTCTTTCAAAAATTTAATAGAATCACTTAACTTATTTTGTGTTTTCTCAGTTCGAACAACAAGTTTTAAGTCGCCATTTTCCATTTTTTCTATTCCTTCCAATATAAGGTTATTAAGGGCTCCAGTTCTGTGGATATCCATTTCTGTAAACGAACCGCCCGTGAAACTTGGAAGTTTTATATTTGAATTATCTTTCAAAATCATGCAGTTTTTTCACCTCCTTTTTCAATTATCTCTTCAACTTTTCTTTTTGCTTTTTCGAGAAGTTCTTTTAATTTTTTGCGGGCTTGGTGAGATTTTTTTACTAAATTGGCAATTTTTTGTTGGGTTGATTTTGAGAGAACAGGAATTAGGCAATCTCTAACCTGATCTGGTCTCCAATGGACTATAACTGAACCACCGGTGTCTCTTTCAACCTGAATCTGACCTACAATTGAATTTATAGCTAATGCCAAATATTCTTGCTCAATTTTTGCCTTTAACTTCAATCGCAAAATTCCTCCTGCGGTTATTCCCTCAATTGGCTCTTTTAACGCATAGGCAATCCCTGGTGTTGCATCTTTAGTTAATAAAATTTCCCCAACTTTTGGTTCAAAATCATCCTTAAGTTTTTGATATAAATCTTCGGTTAGGTATTTTTGATCTTTATCTTCAAACCCGAATTTCGAGAGGCTGCTTACTCGAAAAAATAATTTTCCTTCTTCTTGATATTCTTCGCTCCCTGGTTCAATTCCTTTTTTTATTGAAACTAATTCCCCTAGTAATTTTGCATTTTTATTTTTAATTTTTTCAATTAATTTTTCGTATTTCGGTTGGAAGTATTCGGCATCGGCACGATGAGCGGATTTTACTTCGGAAAGATTAACCACAAAAGATAAATCATCCTCCACTTCAAAATCCTTCAGCCCTAATTCTTCTAAAAGCAAATTTTCTGCTTGGGAATAAAAATTCTCTGTATTATCTAGTTCTTTTAGTGCATCTTTTAATAACCGCGCAATGTAGGGATTGTTAGATTTAGGGACTTTAAGATCTTTAATTTTATCGATAAACAAATTAAACTGAACATTCCCAGTAGATTCGCGGACCGATTGAAATTTCCCATATCTTGAATTTAAAAAGGCAACTAAAAACTCTGGTTCTAAGGTTTTTTCCTTTAAAACAATCCGCGCGACGTGCCTGTCAATATTAGCTGGTAGAAATTCCTTTGTTACTAAACCAGCAAAACCAATTGTACCTACGGTGGACAATAAAACATCTCCTTCTTTCAACTGTGATCTTTTATTTCTCTCATCAATAATTTTAGAAATTGTGTTGACATTGGTGTCGTCTATAAATCCGTCTCTTACATGTTGGGCAGAGAAGTATTTTATTCCGCTTTTTTCATCAAAAATAGGCGATCCATGTTCACCGTCAGTAATATAAGCGATATCTCCAAGTCTGACAGTAGAAGATTGCAATTTTTTAATTTTTTCCAGATACTCCGGCTGGTAATATTCCGCATCCAATCGGTTCGCACCTTCGAGTTGGGATTTTTTGATTATTGAAAAAACCATTATTTTCCTTTCTTAATCACTTTCAAAATTTCTTCACCATCAGAAGAAATAATAAACTTTATAACTTCTGGCTCTTGCGAAATCGTCTTAACTGTCATCTTTTTGGCAAGAAATACGTTTTTAAAACCCATATCTTGTAGTTCTTGGGCTCCCAGTTGAACATTTTCGTAGATCTCTATACCCGGTTTTACTAACCTATTTCTTTCTAGTGTCTCAAAAACTGTCTGAGGAAAGTTCTTTCTACGTTCGTTCCACATATATTTTTGCCTTGTCTGTGTGAATAGAATAGAAAAGATAGAAATCAAGGATAAAAAGAAAAGCAAATAAAAAATAGCTTGGCCTAATGCAAAATTGCCACTCCAACTTTGTGCAAAAAGAAATAAAAATCCAAAAAAGAACGAGGAAAATACTAACAACCAAATTATGTTATTTGTCCCTAACACTTTCCAATATTCAGGGAATCCTCTGCCTCTGTCCTTAAGATTTCCGAGTGGAATCGACACAAAGGGATGAAATTCTATAATTTGCCAAACAATGGCTACACCAAGTATAAAAGTTAAAAATGAGACTGGTTGAGCCAAATCTTTATTAGTAAACAATTTGATTAAAGGCTCTAACTTAAAAAGCGGTAGGATTGCGATAATTAAGGAAATTGCAAGTCCTAGTACGGAGATTACCGGCTGAAGAAAATCATTATCTTGTTTCATTTTTACCTCCAAAAACTAAATTTTTGCTCTTTAGCGAATTTAATAAACTTTTCGGCGATTTCGTCGAGGTCATGATCGAGAACTTTGCGACCTCGGCCATCATAGACTAGGTTTCCTTTTTCGTCTTTTTTATAAACATAATTCCCGGAATTGTCTTTTCCCGATTTTTTGGAAACCGCCATGAAAATTGGGTAATCCTTTGGTTGTTTTTCATCTTCGATCCATTTTTGTAAAAACAAAACACTTGTTTTAGTACCCGTGTGAGGTTTAAAAGTATTACCGTGTAAGCCGACTACTGCTAAAATTCTAGCTTTCTCAAATATCCACTGACGAATATATTCCATATTGGTGTTATTTAAGACTCCTTGAGGTAGAACTATCGCTAGACGACCCCCTGGTCGAATCGCATCTAATGATCTTTCAATGAAAAGAATGTGGCGTTCAACGTTTTTCTTTAGTTTGCCGTCCTTTTTGGCTAAATCATACTGACGTAGCAAGCCTGGCTCCGGATTTTCACCGGCAAACGGAGGGTTGGTTAATAAAATATCAAAATTAAGATGGCTATAAGCAAGCTGGTTTTCTTTATCATCTGAGGGGTTGTCAAATTTAGCTAAAAGCGGCTTTAAGGCTACCCGGGCTTCTTCTGCATAAACTCCCTGCCAATCCCGAGCATCAAGTGAATCTCTTTTAAAAATATTGTGTTTGCCATCACCGGCAATTAACATCAGTGCCTGAGAAATTCGTCGCATATTGTCATCAAAATCAATTCCAAAAAGGTATTTTCCTGCATAATCTTTCTTCGCTGATTCTGTTGGCAAACTATCCCATACTTGATACATTGTGTGAAGGAGGAATCCTCCAGAACCACAGGCGGGGTCAATAACATACTCATCATCTTTGGGATTAAGCATCTTCACACACATCTTAATCACGTGCCTAGGAGTAAAATATTGACCTTTTTTACCTTTTGAAACCTCGGTGATGAGATATTCAAAAGCGCTATCGATAATCTCATATTCGCCCTGGCCTAATTCAAAAAAGCGAACATTTTCTAAAAAAGGAACACAAATATTAAGTCTTGCCGGCGTAAGCTTAATCCGCTCAGACGACTCAAAGGTTTCCGGCCATTGCCGGGCAGCATTTTTAAAGAGTTGATTGATAATTTCATAGGTTTTTTCCGGATCACGGTACTTTCTAAAAAGAACTTCTTGGTCTTTTCGGCGTTCAAGAGCCAACTTCTCATCAAAAAGTTTGGCATAGATCATTTTAAATATCTCCTCAAAGACATTAGCTCCAGAACCAGCTAGTGCCAGTTCTTCAATTCTTTTAACAATTTCGACAAAATCAAATTTGGGGTTTAAATCATTCCAGGTTTTTTTAATCTCAAAGAGATCATCAATTGTCTGATCTGCGGCTGGAATTTCACTTAAGGAATCCTCGAATTCCTTTGGATAGGGTCTGTACAAGATTACTTTTTCTATTCCGTTCGACCAAACTCCGATTTCTGAACCCTCGGCAGAGAGATAACTCTTGAGTTGTTCAATGCCTTTCTTTTCTGTTGGGCTTTTAACTTCAATAATAATAAAGGGTGTAATTTTATCTTTCTTGTAAACAATAATATCAGCCGCTTTGGCGTGAATTTCGTGACCGAAGTGAATACTCTTCTCTGTATCTATTCGTTCAAATGGATACTTATAGGTAGTGTGGAGTTTGTAAAGCCATAATTGCCGAATAATTTCTTCAGGTTTGCCCTTCTGTTTTTCTTCGTCATAGACAACTTTTCTTTTTCCAGATTTGAGATCTTTAATATAATAAACCCCTTTCTCTTCCTCGGTAATCGTTAGAACTTTAACCAAATCTATCTCTTCAAACTCTTTCAGCCCATAAAGAATTCCTGGGTCTTTAAAAATTTTGTCAATTACTACTTTTGTCTTGTTTTGTTTCACTGTTGGCATAAATTCTCCTTAAGCTGCTGGTTTCCAGTATGCTTTATTTAAAACTGAAACAACTTTACCTTTCAATTTCATCTTGTCAGTGAATGGAATAACATCATATTTTGGATTTTCTGGTCTAAGGTAAATGTATGGAGGTTGGTCGTCGGAAATAAATCGCTTGACCATTGATTCTCCTTCAACATCAGCCAAGACAATATCCCCAGAAACGAATTCATTTTGTCTCTTAACTAAAACTGTGTCTCCATCATCAATACCCGCATTAATCATCGAATCACCAGAGATTCTAAGAAGAAAAACTTCATCTTTAAGTTGAGTTACTTCTGAAGATATAGCTTCCCAATCTCCAGAAACCTCAATTGCTTCTAGAGGCGCTCCTGCACTGGTTATACCTAAAAAAGGAACTAGTGGAGGTCTTTCCAAAGCTTCGTATCCTAACAGTAAAATAGCGATGCTTCGGGCTGTTCCTTCATCACGCTTAATAAATTTTTTTCTTTCAAGATGGCCAAGAAGATCAACTACTGATTGATTAGAGACAACGTTTAGAGCATCTTTCATCTCTTCAAAATTTGGAGGATAACCTGTTTCTTTAATGAATTTGTAAATGATCGAGAGTAATTCTTTTTGTCTTTTGGTAATGGCTAGTCTCATTTGCTAAAATTATACCCGACTATTTATTCTGGTGTCAATAGTCTATTTTACCTACACTCTAGCTTATAGTTTTAATCAGATGAATAAAACCAATCCCATTCTGGATTTTCCACTTCTTTTATTTTACTTTTCAGCATTTTATAAACACCGTCTTCCAGGACTGTTTGCCAAGTGCCTTCATAATAATGAATTTCCACTTCCCCATCAACCCAGTTTTTGGTCCCAAATTTGACAAAGACCGTGTCTTCGCTATTTTCGTATCTTTCCGAGAGAAAAATATTGACATCTAGAATATCAACAAATCTGTTTGTCCATTCTTCAAAATTGGTCTTTTGGAGATACTCCTGACTTAAAAGCTCAAAGCCTTCTTTCATTTTCCTGGCTTTAAGATAGGTATAAAAAGCCTTGACCGCTTCCTCAGGAGAAGCCGACGGATCAACTTCTATCTTGGTAATTTCCTGGTCAGTAAAGAGCGGAACCATGATTCTGGCATGATCCGCATCAATAAAAAGAGATAAACCAGCCAAGCCGATCGTATTAATGCCGACTACCTGTCCACACTGGTCGGTTAAAGGTCCGCCGCTCATCCCTTCCACTAAACTGATATTAGTTTGAATATAACCGACCCGTTGGCTTTTGGGATTACGAAAGTCAACAAAATTTCCCTTTAAAACCGTGGCTTTGCCGCTTAATTCCGTTCCCATTGGATAACCGGTGGCTATTAGTGGTTCATCTTGACGAAAGGTAATATCTTTCAAAATAGGCAAAACTAAATTCGGGTAGTGGTCTTCGGTAAACAAAAGAGCCAAATCAGCGTCTCTATCACCAAGAATCCTATTCGGGGTAATAAAACTACCGTCAGGAAAGATTACTTTAGGACTGGGTTCATCAGCAATAACATGGAAGTTAGTTAGAATCTGGTTTTCAGTGATAAAAAAGCCGGATCCCTCAGAATAACCGCCGACGACTCTGACCACCGAACCCTTTAACTTATCCTGAACCCCAAAGGAACATAAAAACTTACCGTAATAGCCGTACTGGGTTCTTAAGTAATCCATAATCACAAAAAGAGAAGCCACCATGTAAATAACTAAACCAAGAACAAAAAGAGATTTCAAGAAATTCTTCAGGCTTTTAAAAGAAAAAATGAAAGCATCAATGATTATTTTAATAAGGGCAATAACTAATTTAATCAGGAACTTGACCGAGTAATAAGCGGAATAGGTAACCAGTTTTAAAGGAAAAAGATACAAAGGAAAAAGGAGACGCTTGATATAGGCTTTCAGCCGAAGAAAGATTGACTTTATCGCCCGTCGGAGTCGAAGTTCAAGTTTGTCAATAAACATCAATCTAATTCTAATTTTACCATTCCTCCATTGTTTCAACAATCAAATGCTTTGGGTCAAAAGAAAAATCCAAAACCCCACTGGAAATTAATTTTCAAATCCTATAATATTTGACTCGTTGTTATTATTCTGTTAAAATAACTTAAAATCCTAGAGAAAGAGAATTGAGGAGGAAAGAGATGGCTGAACAAGTGTTAGTAGCGGTAGGTTGGGCTAAGTACTACATCCCAAAAGAGGTGCTTAAAGGCTTACCTGAAGATCAGAGGAGAGCGCTCATCGTTTCCACTGCCAATCAGATCGGCATCGCTGAACTACTGAGCACTCTTCCTCTAATCGAATGTAATCCACCTCGGTTCCTATCGGAAACAGCCGAAGCGCTGAAACAGGGCCTAAGGGCGCTGGGCGTCGAGGATGTTGACCTAGAGATCCGAAAGGCTGTCCAACGACTTGGCTAGTCAATGCTGACAAGCAAACTCTCTCTAGATTTCTAGGACAGATCTTATCGAGCAGGTGGAAGTCACCGGAATTGGCTCTTGCCGAAACCATACTCACCTGCTCTGTTTCTTTTATTAGATAAATTTCTAGTTTCATTCTTTACAAACCCTCAGAGTTTCTCTAGCCATCTTTTCCCAAGAGTATTTTTTTACTTTTTCTTTCTTCGCCTGTTTTTGAATAGAGACGCCTGTTTGTTCTTCTCTAATGGCGGCTCTGATCCACCAGGTGGAATAGGTAGAGAGTTTGTAGTCTTTGCTTAAATCATATTTTTCAAAAGCCATCAGCCAGCCAGAGAAACCGGCTTTGGCTAATTTGAAGAAGTCTTTTTCCTTGCCTTCTTTTTTGGCGACACTTACTGCCAGTCTGATGCCCTCTTGGGCTAATTCTGTAAAGGCTTCTTTATTACCTTGGCGAGCTTTTTTAACTAGTTCTTTTTCTTGTTTTTGAGTCATTTTATTAAAAAGATTTAAAAATGGGGGCAGGAGTTAAAAAGGGGATGGCTGAAAAAACTCCTGCCCTTTGCCGGAGCAAAGATCGACTACTTGTCGTCTGAGCCGCGGTCGCTGCTCTCCCCATCACTACCACGGTCTCCGCTATCGGAGTGGGTGCTACCACCGCGGGAAAGGTCTCCGCTATCCACAGCATCGTCTCGTGCGTCGTGCCAAGCTTGAGAAACGTCTCTGCTTGACGAATCGGTATCTTTCGCAGCATCACTCTTGTCATATCCTGACATCTCGACCCTCCTATCCTAATTGCGTGGATTTTTTGTCTGACAAAGTGCCATCCCTTTGGATTTCTACCTATAATTATAGCATGAAAAGTAAAGTTGGTTTTTTGGAAGCAATGTTTCTCTGGATAAATTTACGATTCGTAAACTCTTAAAGTCTCCCTGGCCATCTTTTCCCAAGAATATTTTTTTACTTGTTGATAGCCCTTTTTGCTTAATTCTTGTTGAAGTTTCTTATTGTCAACTACTTCTTCTATTCTTTCAGCCATATCTTTGACTTCTAAAGGATTGAAATAAACCGCGGCCTGACCATAAATCTCTGGTAAACAACTGGCTTTTGAACAAACCACCGGCAAACCAGTCACCATCGCTTCTAATCCAGTCAAACAAAAACCTTCTAAGAGTGAAGGAGTGACAAAAGCTTCGGCTTCTTGATAAAGAGCAATCAATTCTTCATCTGGCACAAAACCAGCCAGAATAACCATGTTTAAGCCTTTTGTTTTTTCCACTTCTTTTTTAAACCTTTCCATAAAAACATTTCTGGCACTGGCAATCACCAGAGAAAGATTGTTTTTGTTTTCTTTATTGATTAATTGAACCGCTTGGACTAAACGGAAAACGTTTTTATGAGGGTAAAGACTACCCGTGTAAATAATAAAAGGTTTAGTAATTCCATATTTTTTCAAAGCTTTTTCACCACTCAGACTGGCTTTTTTGTTGGCAAACTCCCCGGCGCCTTCATAAGTAACCACGATTTTGTTTTGCTTGATTTTGTATCTCTTAACTAATTCTCTTTGCCAATACTGACTAGGGGTAATAATTCTTTTCGCTCTTTTAATGGCCAGAAAAACAATTAATTGGTAAACCCAATATTTGGGCCAGTAAAAAAGAGATAATCTGGTGGTCGTTTTCCTTCCTCTTGATTCGTGTTTGATTAAATCATGAATGGTAACAATATATTTCCCTTGCCAGAAAATGGGGACATTGAAATGAGGAAAATGAACGAGATCAGGTTTAATCTTTCTTAAAATCCCTGGTAAAAGAAATTGTTCTTTAAAAGAGTAATGAGGCCAATCAGCCAGGATTTTATGAAACCTTTTGTTTTTGAATTCTAATTTTTGATAATATTTTTTTCTTAATAAGATAAAATAATCATTTTTTTCATCAATTTTTTCAATTTGATTGATTAAATTAAGAATATAACGGCCAATCCCCGCGTGTTCCAGCCCATACATCCTAGCGTCAATAACGATTTTCATTGGTTTAGTCATTTAAAGCGATGAAGCAGTAATCTTAAAAAACCCAGTAATTTGATGGCAGTAATTACCAGGAAAGTCAACCAAAAAGGATACTTATCCTTGTAAAATTTTCTGTAAAAGATTTCCATTGCCTGGGTTGAAGCCTTGGCGACTTTTATCCTTGTTTCCCGAGTCACTTGGGTAATTTCTCTTGATTCTTTTCTTAAACCGGAACTAGCGCCTTTGTGATGTTTTAAAAGGACTTCCGGATAAAACATGTTCTTCCAACCGGCTTTTTTGATTCGGTAAAACAAATCCAGATCTTCACCGTAAAAGAAATAGGACTCATCCCAACGGCCGACTTCCTCTAAAGCCTTTCTCCGAACAAACATAAAGGTGCCAAAACCGGCATCAATTTCATGGGCTTTGTCCAAATCAAGATAGAATTGATGGTATTGACCAAAAAACCTGCTCTTGGGAAAGAATTTTTCCAAACCTAAGAAATAAGTAATCGAAGCCCAGGGAGTGGGAAAACCCCGATGACAATCGGGATCCATACCCCCAGAGACTAAAAGGGCTTTGGGAGTAATTGCCCCAATCTTGTTATCGCTCCCCATAAACTTAATCATTTTTATAAGGGAATCAGGTTTGATTTCTGTATCTGAGTTTAGAAACAGAGTAAACTTGCCGGCGGCCCTTTTTAAACCTAGGTTGTTACCCCCAGAAAAGCCAAGATTCTTTTTACTGATCATTAAGTCTACCCCAGGAAATTCTTGTTTCACCATTTTGGCTGAGCCATCAGTCGAAGCATTGTCAACCACAATTGTTTTAAAAGAATAATCGTTTTCTTCGGCTTTACCAACCGCCATTAAACACTTTTCCAAGAGTTCTTTAGTATTATGGCTAAGAATGATAATCGAGAGATCAATTTTTTTGGCCACTGGCAACCTCCTGGTAAGCTTTGTCTAAAGCTTGGGCACTTTTATTCCAACTGTATTGCTCTTTAACCAATTCCCTGGCCTTTTGACCAACCTTTTTGGCTAAATCCTTATCTTCTAAAAGCATCAGCACCTTTTCCGCTAAAAGACCCAAATCATTTTCAACAAAAATCTCTTCTTTATCCTTGGCTTTGATGCCCTCAACCCCTTCAGAGGTGGTGACGATTGGTAAACCCGAAGCCATCGCTTCAAAAAACTTGGTCCGACTGCCGCCGCCACTGCGCATCGGCGCGACTAAAACCCAGGAGCGCTGGTAAGCTTCCCGACTGTCCTTTATCTCCTGGATAACAATTCTTTCCTTACCCACGTATGAAGCCAAGGCTTCGGACGCAATCTTGCCCACAATCCAGAGTTTAACCGCTTGGTTTTTTTCTTTGATAATTGGCCAGACTTTTTCAATTAAAAGTTTGGCGCCCTCTGTGTTCTGCATCCAGTGAAAGTCGGCGGCGCCAAAAAGAAGGGTAGCCTGTTTGTTTTTGGGATATTTTTTTTGACTATAGAATTCAAAATCAACCCCATTGGGAATGAGAAAAACTTTTCTGCCAGGAATGACTTTTTTAATGTAATTGATATCGTCTTCAGAAACCGCCGCCAAATAATTGGCCTGGCGCCAGTAGTAAGACTCCCAATATTTTAGTTTGAGAATATCAATGATTAAAACGATTTTCAGGAAAAAAAGATACCAGGGTAAAGTGGCGACATAATGGCGGTAGACCTGGTAAAAAATGGTTTGTTCGGTTAAAAGAATGGGAATCTTGGTTTTGGGAATATGGGGCATGACGTAAAAATTCTCAGCGTGAATCAGATCATAGGTTTCTTTTTCTAATTCTTCGGCCAAAGCTTTTTTTTCTTCAACCGAAGAATTCCTAACCACCAAAAAGGGGTAAAAACCAAAACCAGTCTTCAGAATGTTAGTTAACATCCAAGGGCGTTCTGGCCTCCTAAAAATCCTGACTTTATGACAAAACTTTTCTAATTCTTTGACGTGTTTTCTTTCGGCTTCATCCTTGATTAAGGCAAAAAGAGAAATCTGGTGTTTCTTGGCTAGATTTTTAATTAAATTATAGGAGCGAACCTGACCGCCAGAGGAAGGCGGGTAAGGCAGATAAGAAGTGAGCATTAAAATTTTCATTGGCGATTAAGTCGGATATCAAAGATAACGTATTGGTCGGTTTCTTTAATTAATTTCGATTCATTAAGAAATTGGCCAAACTCAGTGTTTTTTAATTCGTTGACTTTGGTGGTGACGTAATATTCCGCCCCTCTTTCCCTGGCTTTGTTAAAGGCTTCCTTTTCATTGGGAATATTAGAAGCATAACCGCCGGTCCAGCCATAGCGATTGGTATTGTACAAAAGGGTGGCGTCATTGGAATCACCGGTCAAAATTAGGGCGTTTTGAGGCAAAAGTTCATCAACCGCCAAACCGGCCAAATCAACGCCGCCTTGAATCAGATAAAAACTTTCAATCTCATACCAGGAAAAGCCAAACATAAAAAGAATACAGATGGCAATTACAAGATAGCTAATCATCTTGGAAAAGGATTGTTTAGAGGCTTTTAAGAGCCAAGCAGTCCCTTTGGCCAAGAAAACCGCGGCTATCGGGATAAAAGGAATCTGGTAATAATCATGGGTGACATTGCCGGTCGCAAAAACGGTGACGTAAGCCAGAAAAGCCAGCAGCCACCAATAAAAAAACCAGCCCTCTTTTTTGCTAGGTTTAAGCATTAGACCTAAAACCAACAAAGGCAGACCCCAATAACCCAGAATTAATTTGCCGATTCTTTCCGCAAAAATCCAACGGAAAAAAGCCGGCCGAAAGCGAATCCCGTAAAGATTGAATAACCAGATATTGGCCGGAATCCCTTCTGGAAATTGGGTAATCCAAAGCCGCCAGGCCATTAAAGGCAAAAGCGCCAGAGCGAGAAATAAATATAATTTCTTTTGGCGAATAAAATTGAAGCCCCACCGACGCCAGACTAAATAAAACAGAGGGATGCCTAAAAACAAAGGAAACATTTTTAGAGTTAAAGCCCAGGCCGCAAAAAGGACAGCCAAAGCAAAACGTTGCCAGGTTTGTTTCTCCAACCAAAGAATGAAGCAATAGAGCATGGCCATCGAGGTGAAAAGCATTTCCATATCCGGCAGAACCACCCGGGAATAATAAACACTGTAAGGCAGAATCGCCATGAAAAAGGCGGCTAATAAACCCACCCTTTGATTAATTAATTTTTTGACCAATAAATAAAGAAAACCAATGGCGGCCAAAGAAAAACCAATGGTCACTAAACGGGCGAATTTTTCTTGGACGCCAAAAAGAGCATAGACCCCGGCCACCAAGGTTTGGTAAATGGGCGGTTCAACCAAGAAATAGCGCTGGGGGTTAAAAACCATTTCTTTGGCAATCGGCGCCATATTGTCAATTTGGGGATGAAAGAAATCAAAACCTTCTTTAATAAAATTCCGGGCTACGGCCGCGGTATCGGCCTGCCGCCAGGAATGGTGGTCGGCCAAAGGAATGTCGATTTTGTACAAGCGCAAACCTAAACCCAAAAGTAAAATTAGGCCTAAGAGAAACCAGGGCTGGGTCATAATTTTTCTCATGTTTTTAGTTTGACTGGCTTTAAAGCCATTAAACCCATTAAAGTGCCCATTAAGAGCCAGAAAACAAAAGCGACTTTGGAGGCTTCAAAAACATCAATGAAAATCGCATTAGCAAACAAACCAATCGCCGCCCCGGCCAGAGCAACGACCATTGCCTTAGCAAAGGTCTTCTTTTCTTTTTGGAAAAACAAGATTACCCTTCGACCAATTTCTAAAAAGATCAACCAAAAGGAAAGAAAACCAAGCAGACCGGTTTCCGCCAAAATCCGCAAATAGTCATTATCCGTGGCCAAAGTCACCGAAGAATAGCCCGTCCCTAACAAAGGATTTTTGGCAAAAGCTCTAAGGGACCTGGGCCATTCAACATTAAAACGAATCCCGCTGGAATATTCAACCGCCATCTCAGTGGTCGGCTTCCAGGCTTCAGCCGTGACTGTCGCTTCTTCTGCTTCTTTTTTGGCTTTGGGTGAAGGCTTGGGCCGCTGGGCTACCGTTCCTTTCGGTTCTTCTTCAGTCACCGGTGTTTGGATAATTGCCTCTTCCTTGGCTTGTTCAAAAAGTTTAATCCGAGTCGAAAGAGCGGAAAGATCAATGTTAAAAGTGGTGGCGTAACGTTGAACAAAGTCCGCCGAAAGAAAAACCAACATTAGACTGACCGCCAGCACCGGTCCCACCCACCAATACTTCTTTAAGCTAATCAGAATGAGAACCATCGCCATTAAATAGGCAATAAAAGAAACTCGGGAAGCCGTCAGAACCAAAAGATAAAGACTGAAAAAACCAACCAAGCCAACGGCCACCTTGCTGGCTTTTTTCTTCAGACCAACCATCAAACCAATGGTTAAAGCCAGAATCATCACCAAATAGGCAGCTAAATCATAGTGACCCGCAAAAGTGGAATTGACCCTCGCCCACTCACTTAATTGGAGCAGTAAACCCTTGGAAAATTCTTCGTTCATAGTCGAGACCACGGGCCAGGCAAAAAACTTTTGGCCCAAGCCATAGATCACTACCCCAATCGTCGCCAGAAGAATCGCCCAAGCATAGGAAACCACGTTTCTCATTTCTTTAACCGAAGCATAGGCCACAAAGAAAAGCGACATGTACTCAAAACGCCGGAACCAATGAAGCAAGGCTAAATGAGAGGAAATGTTTTTAGTAATCAAAAGAGCGCTGAAAAAAGACAGACCGCCAATTGCCAGATAAAGGAGAATTAACTGACTGACCCGGTCCCGAAGCACCGGAAAACCATTCTTGATTTCCAAAGCCAACCAGAATAAAACAATCGCCATCACCAAAAGGTCTTCAACCCTAATGGCCACGTAAGTCCCCGGGACATTGACCAAAGGAAATTTGGGATACAAAGGAATAAAGATAAACAAAACAATGACCGCTAAGGACAGCCAGTTGGTTTCTTTAAGCGATTTTAAAAGCTTCGCCATAAGTTTCCTTAAGATACTGTTTCTTAATTAAATAACCAAGCAAGAGGGCTCCGCCTGCCTTTAATTTTAACATCAAACGTAAAACCGGTAACTGCCAAGCAGGATAATGTTTCTTATAGAAATAGATTAAGCCTCGATAAATATTCAAGATCGGGTCTTTCCGGCCGGTGACGGAACTGGCTCGTTCCAAATGAGTAATCCTAGCCTCTGGATAAAAAATAACTTGGTAACCGGCTTTTTTGATTCGATAACACCATTCTGTTTCCTCCATGTACATAAAAATCTTTTCGTCAAACATCCCTACTCTTTTAATGACCTCTTTTCTAATCATCAAAGCCGACGCCATCACCCAATCAGCTTCCACTGTCTTTTCCCCACTCCGGCGAACCAAGTGACCGCCCAGCCAATGTTCGGCAAAAAGCATGACCATGGCAATTCTTAGATGAGGAAAAGGGCCATAAGAGGGTTGGTTAGTCCCATCAGAATTAAGAAGCTTGCAACCAACGACACCAACTTGATCATTGTTTTCCAGGAAACGCGCCATCTTGACCGGTGCCTTGTCTTTAATCAAAGTGTCTGAATTAAGAATGAGCAGATAATCACCTCTGGCTTTTTTCATTCCCTGGTTATTACCCTTGGTAAAGCCAAGATTCTCCTTGTTCTCAATTAGTTTGACTTGTCTGAATTTCTTTTTAATCATCGCTGGTGAACCATCAGTCGAAGCATTATCAACCACAATCACTTCCAGTTCATAAGGATCGGGTTGGAAATTGAAAAGAGACTGGAGACAATTCTCTAGGATTTTTTTGGTGTTCCAGGAAAGAATGATAACCGAAATTATTTTCTTTTTAGCCATGGTGAGCGAATGATTTTAACAATAAACCAGGCTAAAACTGAAGCAACCAGAATAATCCCTGTCCAAATTAACAATCTTGCCCAAATCGGTGACTCGACCCGGAAAAGGGTAATTTTGGCGGTAAAATTCTGACCCTCAATAGTAAAATCAGTAATCGGTTTAATACTTTTGGAAAGATAGACTTCGTCTTCACCCGGAATCCAGCCGCTAATAAAAAGAGATTCCCTTAAAGGATGAATCAATTCTTCGTAAAAATTTGTTTGAAGGGTGTCTTTAATGGTTTCGCGGGCATATTCCGGTGGATGATTCAGACGATAGGTGACTAAAGGCAAATTGAAAAAAGAAGAATGAGAAAAAGCTTTTTCAAAAAAAGCAATCGCTTCCCGGCGAGAAAGATTGGTGTAATAAGCGGAGACCCCAGGAATCTGAACCGTGTCCCCTGGTTCAATTGATTTTAAAGCCGGTTCTAAATCAGGAATCTTAGAACTGGGAAGAATTAAATAAAGAATCCCAATTAGATAGATAACTAAAATTGGCAGAATAATTTTCTTGGGCCAAAGCTTCTTTTTTTTTAA
>DATKWU010000003.1 GCA_035529375.1 Patescibacteria group bacterium | reverse complement strand
CTAAATCTAGCCGAGGTGGCGGAACTGGCAGACGCGCGAGACTTAAAATCTCGTGGTGGTAACCCCACCGTGCGGGTTCGACTCCCGCCCTCGGCACCCGGAGAGTGGCGCAGTTGGCTAGCGCGCGCGCTTTGGGAGCGCGAGGTCCCGGGTTCGAGTCCCGGCTCTCCGACCAGCGGGTGTAGTTGAGAGGCCCAACGTCACCCTTCCAAGGTGAAGACGAGGGTTCAATTCCCTCCACCCGCTCTAATCTTATCTTCTAATAGTTGCATTTTTGTGCTATAATTCGGTCAAATCGTAAAGAGAAACCTGCCCCTTTTTAATTATCAATATGGAAACAAAATATATTACTCATCAAGAAGGCGAGAGTTTTGTTATCTATGATTCTCGTTTGGCTAAAAAGTCTCAATCAAAAAAGAAACTAGGTTTTCTTTTGCTTAATCTTTCTTTGATTGGCATGCTTCTTTTTCTAATTCCTATTCTGATTGGGGAACTAAAATATCGGACCAAGCAAATTTCCAACCAGCCCCAAATCAAATACAGCCGCTTTGGTCAGCTTCTTTCTTTAGACCAAAAAGGGATTCTTTCCCCAGCTGATTGGTCTTTTAGTCTGATTATTCCTGGAATTCAACTCAATACCAAGGTCATCGACATGGTTGATATCAGTAATCAAAATGAATACGAAACCGCTCTTAAAGAAGGTGTCGCTCACGCTAAAGGTACGGCTTACCCTGATCAAGAAGGCACTGTCTATCTTTTTGGTCACTCAACTGATTATCCTTGGAACATTACTCGCTACAGTGCTTATCTTTATCCTCTTAAATATTTAGAGGAAAATGAGGAAGTGATTCTTATCTATCAAGGAAAAAATTACGATTATCGAGTTACCGAGAAAAAGATTGCTAGTGCCAATGAATTGGAATATCTGACCTCTGAGGACAATCAATCCAGATTAATTATTCAAACCTGCTGGCCACCGGGAACAGTCTGGAAAAGATTGATTGTTATTGCCAAACCAATTAGGGACTTGACAAATAGTATCCTATAATTTAAACTATCTTTCACTGCCCATAAAAAGGTAGTTTTTATTGAAGAAAAAAAGAAATATGAAAAAGACTTTAACCATTTTAGCAACCGCCGTCATGGCTTTTCTTTTATTGACTAAACCTGTTTTAGCGGCTGTTCGTTGTGAAACCCAATACGGTGGGGGAGAAGTTTGTGTTCGAACCGGTGAACTCCAAATTGATAAAGAAGTTTGGGATCCAGAAGATGAGAAATGGTTAGATAATCTTGGTCTGGGTGACTACAAATTTGCTCCAGGAGAATCAATTAAATTCAAACTCAAAATCAAAAATGTTGGCGACAAAACCTTTGGTGAGGTTGATGTTCGTGATTATCTGCCTGACTTAGTCGAACATTTTTCTGGTGATCTTGAATTTGAAATTAAAGATTTAAGCCCAGATGAAACTGAAGTAAGAGAGCTGGAAGTCAAAGTCGTTAGCGCTGACCGATTTCCTAATGACAAATCAATTATCTGTGAAGTGAACACGGCTGAAGCCTGGAGTGATGATGAAAAAGATAAAGATACGGCTCAAGTTTGTTTTGAGAAAAAAGTTCTAGGTGTCTCTGAATTACCTCCGACTGGTCTTGAAAATTGGCTTATCATTATTCCTTTTTCTCTTCTAGCCGGATTAGTCGGTTTTTATCTTAGAAAATTTAGTAATTAATTAGAAAAAAGTTTAACTAATCTAAATGAACAAGAAAGCAAGTTCATCGTAGATTAGAAAGCACTTTTACAATTGGGGGCGTAAATAAACCTCTTTTCTTATAGAAGCGTTCCCACAGTGAGCATAAACATAAAGATTTGTGTTTACTGTGGGGGCGCAAACTACAGAAGGAGGATTGACCGTGAGTGAAGAGAGGAGTACGAGCAACAATAGTGTCGTAGTACTGGTCTGTGTCATCGCCTTGGCGTTACTCCTTTGCTGCGCCTTGTCCGCGGGGGGTCTCGCCATCATGTACATCCGAGGAGACGCTGAGGTTGCTAGCGTCTCGGAAAGTGGGCCTGCACCTTTGCCCCCTGCAAGTGGAGGCACCATCGCCGAACCGACTCCAGAACTCGACGCAACGACATCCCTGACTACCACCGTGGGGCTGTCAGCTGAAGAGGCAGCGCCAGAGGTGGGCCTTCCTCCACAGCCTCAAGTGAGGCATCCGACGTGGTACGCTGAAACCGGGAGGACGGTTGATAACCAAGCCAAGACTGTCACCTGGACTATCGACATCATTGAGGGAACAATCCTCATCGTCGGTGGCTACGAGGTCAACGGTCAAAGCGGGGGAGTCTACAAGGCCTGGGCTGGAGCTCAGTCGGTCCAAGTGACCGTCACGGACGGTTTCGCCCTGCTCATCCAAGACGCCTGGGCGGAAGAGGAATTCTGCTTCAGGATCGGCGAAGCCGAGAAGTACGGATGGGCTCACAGCGTTGTGGAACCACTCGCTGGCTGGAACTGTCAGTAACATCGCGCCCCCAGACGGGAAACTACCGAAAAGGTACGTGTCTCTCATCAGACGCAAACCCCATTAGGTAGTTTCCCAGCTCATCTGTGTTCAGAAATATTTTTCTGATTAGAGAAGAGCTTATGAAAAACAAAAAGCCATTAGTCTCCATTGTGATGCCGGTTTATAATGCCGGTAATTTTTTGCTAGAAGCAATTGAAAGTCTTCAAAACCAAACTTACCAAAACTGGGAATTAATTATGGTTGATGATCGTTCAACTGACAATTCCTGGGAAATTCTAAAAAATTTAACTAAAGAAGATAAAAGAATTAAAATCTACCAAGTTAAAAAACACTGTGGGGTTGCTTTTGCTGCCAATTTAGCTTTGAAAAAAGTCAAGGGAGATTTGATTGCCCGAATGGATGCTGATGATATTAGTTTACCCTGGCGAATTGAAAAGCAAGTAAAATTCCTCCAAAATCACCCTGAAACCATTGCTTTGGGCGGTCAATGTGAACTTATTAACCAAGAAGGTGAGACCATTGGCAAAAAAGAATTTCCGCTTGATAATGCCAAGATTAAAAAAATGATTTTTTGGAGTATTCCTTTACAGCAACCGACCTTAATAGTTAACCGAAAACTCTTACCTAAAAATTTCAAATGGTATGAAAAGAAATTCAATGTCGCTGAAGAAGTTGAATTACTATTCAAACTTTTTCAATACGGTGAAGTCTTTAATTTACCTGAAACTGTTTTACTTTACAGAATTCATGGCAAAAATACTTCTCTCCAAAATCCAAAGAGAACCTTTCTTTTAACTTTTAAAACCAGAATAAAAGCCATCTCAAAATATAGCTATCAACCAACCATTTCTGGCTTTTTTTTAAATCTAATCCAATTTTTTTTAATTATCCTGTTGCCAAATAAATGGATTTTCCCTATTTATTCATTTTTAAGAGGTATGAAAAGAGTCAGTCTTGCCGTTTTGCCTAAACCTTTCCTTCTTCAAAAAAGAGCCCAAATATCTTAAGCTATAAATAAGCAAAATGTTTAAAAAACTCACTGGAGTTCTTAAAAATAACTCTGGGCCTTTAATCCTATTTCTATTTGTTTTTTTAATTAGTCTCTTAAATTATCGTTCCAATACCTGGCTCTCTGGCTGGGATAATCTTCATCCAGAATTTAATTTTTCTCTGAATATCAAAAGAAGTTTTTTTTCTGTTTGGCAAGAATATCAAGGTTTAGGCCTTTTAGGGGGTATGGGTCACGCTTCAGATTTATTCAGACAAATCTTTTTATGGATGATTTCTTTTGTCCTGCCAACTCATTTTCTCCGTTATTTCTTTCATTTCTTAATGCTTTTTCTTGGCCCCTTAGGTCTTTATTTCCTCTTAAAAGACTTTGTTTTAAACCGTTTTGAAGAACAAAAACAATCCGCCAGTTTAATTGGGGCTACCTTTTATCTTTTCAACTTAGCCACTCTGCAGATGTTTTACGTTCCTTTTGAAGCCTATTCAACTCATTTTGCCTTTCTTCCCTGGCTTTTACTATCTAATCTTAATTTTCTAGAAAAGGGGAGTAAAAAGAGTTTTTTGTTCCTCTTGTTAATCAACCTTCTCGCTATTCCTCAAGGCTATGTGGCTACCTACTTTTTAGTTTATTTTATTGTCCTCAGTGTTATCTTTTTCTTTTATCTCCTTCTCAAAAGAAAAGCTTTTAAAAAAATCCTGATTGCTTACTTAATTCTCTTTGCTGTTAATGCTTTCTGGCTTTTACCCAATCTCTATTTTGCCTTAACCAGTGCGAATATTAACGCCTCGGCAAAGATCAACCAGATGTCAACCGAAACTAACCTTTTACTAAACCAAAAATATGGGGATTTGGCTAATGTCGCTCTTCTTAAAGGTTTCTGGTTTGCCAATACAGAAATAAACCAAAACGGCCAGCTTGTCTACCAAATGGGGGAATGGGTCAACTATTTAAAAAATCCTTTAATCCTAATTATTGGCTATTCCCTTTTTATCATCAGCCTTTTAGGCATGATTTCAGCCATTAAAAAGAAAACAGTTAATCTTTTAATTTTTATTCCTGCTTTCTTAATTAGTTTTACCTTCTTAGCTAACAAGACACCCATCTTCTCCCAAATGGCTAATCTCTTTTACAAGATACCAGTCTTTTACCAAGTTTTTCGTTTTCCTTACACTAAATTCGCGCTTATCAATGCTTTGTGTCTCTCCATTTTCTATGCTTTTTCTTTTATCTCCATTTCCAGCTTCCTGAAAAAACCAATCATCAAAAAGGTTTTATTGATTCTTTTTCTTCTCCTACCAATCATCTTTTTATTTCCTCTTTTTCAAGGCAATCTGTTCTATGAAAAAAATCAAACCAAAATTCCAAACGAATATTTTCAAGTCTTTGATTTCTTTAAAAACCAAGACCAAAACACTAGAATTGCCAATTTTCCTCAACAAACTTTTTGGGGCTGGCAATTATATCGCTGGAACTACAGTGGGTCAGGTTCTCTATGGTATGGAGTTGAACAGCCTATTCTTGACCGGGCTTTTGATCCCTGGAGTCAGCAAAATGAAAACTATTACTGGGAAATAAACTACGCTCTTTATTCCCAAAACAAAGAACTTTTGGAAAAGGTCCTGGAAAAATATCAAATCAACTGGCTCCTAGTTGATGAAAATATTATTAATCCCTCTTCACCCAAAGCCCTTTACTTTGATGAACTTGAAGAAATTCTCTTAGATTCTGCCAAAGTCTCTTTAAATCAAACCTTTGGCAAGATAAAAATCTATCATGTCAATCTTGAAGCCCCGATTAAGAACTTTGTTTTCTTAGGCCAAAATCTAACCAAGATTGAACCAAAATCTAATTGGAATAATGAAGATCAAGGCTATTTTGAAAACGGTCTCTATCTCTCAAACACCAATAATCAATTTGATAATAATCTCTATTATCCTTTCCGCTCACTTTTCACTGGCAGAAGCCAAGTTGATTTAGAATTTAAAATTAAAGATCAAGGCGATTACTTTCTTTTAGAAAAAGAAATTCCAGAGTCATTTCAAAACGGTCAATTAGTAATTCCTGATGATCAAAAAGAGCTTGTTTGGGTTAACCCTGATAATTTAGATGAAACCCAATCTCTAAAAACAGAAATCAATCTTGAAAACAATCTCCTAAAAGTAAAAATCCCAAAAACTAGTGGCTATTACAGTGCGGAAATTGATCCCACTAATCAAGCTTTTGCTACCAAACCTGAAAATTGCAATCAACTCAGCCAAGGCCAGGTTGAAAACCAAATTGAAAACAATCTTTTACAACTTTCTGCTATTGACGCTAATAATTGCTCTGTTTCTATCTGGTTGCCCAATCTACCTCATCAATATAGCTACCTCATTACCGCCAAAGCTCAATATCGCCAAGGCAAGAGCCTTCTTTTTTGGCTTGAAAATCATAATAGTCGTAGAGCAGATTTAGAAACCTATCTGCCTAAAGACTTAAGTCTAAAAACCTCTTTTTTCATCCAACCACCCATGGAAACAGATGGTTTGGGTTACACGCTTCACTTTGACAACATTTCTATTGGTCAGCAACCTTCAACTAATAATTTAGGCAAGATAACCGTCAATCCCTTTCCTTATCATCTCTTAAAAGGCATAAAAATCAGCAAAAACAACGAAAACAGTCTAAACCCCAAATTAACCAGTCCCCTAAAAGTTTCTCATCCTAACCCTAGTTTTTATCAATTAACAATGACTCCTGAAAAAGACCAAATTCTTATTCTTTCTCAAGCCTTTCATCCTGGCTGGCAAGCCTATGAAGTCAAAGAAAAAACACCTAGTTTTCTAATCCCAATTCTTGGTCAAAGAATCAAAGAGCATTTCCTCATTAATAATTGGGAAAATGGTTGGCAATTAGATAACCAGGAAGAAATAATCATCATCTTTCTACCCCAATATCTTGAATACTTAGGCTTTTTCTTTTTAATCATCCTTGGTTGCTCAACCCTTGTTTTTTTGCTAAAATCATAGCTAGGCCCCAGTAGCTCAACGGATAGAGCAGGAGTGTTCTAAACTCAAGGTTGGGGGTTCGAATCCTCCCTGGGGCGCCCTGGTGGCTGTAGCTCAATGGTAGAGCGCCAACCTGTGGAGTTGGATGTTGCGGGTTCGAATCCCGTCAGTCACCCCATAATTAAAAAGCTAGATAAATAGGAATTCTCTAGTACTAGATCTTCGGACTAGATTATGTTTGAAACTCTGTGATAAACTAAGAATATGGCTGAAAATCAACAAATTCAACCTACTGCAGTTAGCCCTCCAGTCGAAACGCTTCCAGATAATCCTGAAAAAAAGCAAAAGCCATGGTTGGTGATTGGCTTAACAATTCTACTAATAATTTCCTTAGGAATCATTGGGTTTTTGGCTTACCAAAATTATTCATTAAAAAACAAAAAAGACTCTGAAAAAGATCTTGCCGCTTCCCCTTCAGTAGTCACCCAAACCCCATCTCCGATGACTACCGAAACTCCACTATCAACACCGACACCAGATCTTTTTGCTGGCTGGTTGATCTACTCAAATACCTGCTACACTTTCAAATACCCAAATGAAATTACCCTTACCGAAAGAAAAGAAGAAAATTTAATTCATCTTTCTTTATGGGGGCCAACCCAAAAGCAAGAAACCGAATTTTATGACGGTATTTCATTAACTTTTTCTTTTCCGTTGGATCTGGGAAATCTTTCCTTAAGTGACTACGTTGATAGTCAGGCCACAGAAGACCAACAACACTCGGAAATCATCAATCCCAAACAAGCCATTACCATTAATGGAATTACCGGTTACACCTATATTAATGAAGGACTAGGAATATTCCAAAATATTTTTCTGCAGTCTTCCGATAAAACCTGCGCCGTGGAAATCACCAATGCCACCAAAGACCCCGGCAATCAAGGCTACCAACAAACGGTTGACAAGATTCTTTCTTCCTTCCAATTTTTCAAATAGGGAACCCAAAAAATCTTTTTTAGAACCTCTAAATTTATTCTTAATTTGCCAATAATCATAAAAAATGAAACCTTGAAATTTTTTGTCTCTAGGTATTTAATTAATATTGTGAGAGATCTTGTTAGCCCTTACAAACCAAAACAATATATTAGAGATATTTTTGAAGGTCAAATTGTTTCTATTCTTGGAGGTATTTTAGCAGGCACTATTCTTGCCTCAAGAATAGAAAATCTTCAATTCCTGCCTGGATTTTTTATCTTGTTGCCTGGATTTTTAGAGTTACAAGGTTGTATCAACAGTACCTTGGCCGCGCGAACGGGATCATTAGTTCATACTAAAGGGGTGGAAAAGGCAGATGGTTTAAAAGACTATTACGTTAAAGTTAATCTTTTTTCCTCATTTATTTTATCAGTCGTCAGTAGTTTAATTTTGGGAATTTTTATTCTTTTTTTGACTCTGTTAATTCTTAAAAAACTGGTGCTTCAGTTAGTCTTGGTTTCTTTTTTATCAAGCCTGATTGTTAGTCTTATCTTAATTCCTTTAACTCTCGCTTCCTCTGTTTGGTTATATAAAAGAGGTTATGACCCTGATAATATCATGGGTGCTTTTTTGACTTCAGTCACTGACATTGTGAGTGTTATTGTTTTAATTCTAGTGATCAAAACCATTTTCTAATGAAAAACGCTAAAAAAATACTTATTCAAAGTCTACCAGCTTTAATTCTTGCTTCAACTCTAAGTTCTCTTGGCGGAATCGGCTTAACTCTAGTTAAGCCAAAACTAATCGTTATTCTACCCTTAGTAATCCTCTTTCCAGCCCTAAATGACATGATTGGTGACTACGGGGCTATTTTGGGTTCTAAATTCACGACCTGGCTCTACAGAGGATCTATTCCAACTCATTGGTATCGGTCAAAAAAACTAAAAAATCTAGTTAAAAATGTCCTTTTAATCGCCTTGTTTTATTCATTCTTAATTTCTTTTTTGGCAATTTCTATTAGTTCAATTCAGGGTTTTCCCTTGACTTTTTCTCTTATCTTAAAAGTGACGATTGTTACCGTCTTAACCACGCTTTCACTGGTTATCCTCTTATCTTTAACCATTTTCTCTTTAGGAATTTTCTTTTACAAAAAAGGTTTTGATCCCGATAATATTTTGATTCCTTTAGCTACTTCCATCGCCGACTTCGGCGCTTTGGCAATTTTTGGGACTCTAATTTATTTCTTTTTTTAATTGAGCTCTTTCCCCATTTTTGCTAAAATAGAGACGCAAATAAAAGCGCCTGTAGCTCAATGGACTAGAGCATCTGTCTTCGGAACAGAGGGTTGGGGGTTCGAATCCCTCCAGGCGCGCCCAGGCCCCGTAGCTCAAAGGCAGAGCAGCTGCCTCTTAAGCAGTTGGTTGCAGGTTCGAGTCCTGCCGGGGTCACCAAGAAGGAAAAGTTGGCTCGAACAAGCAATATCTTTCTGAAGATTTTGCTTAAAAGAAAAACGCAAAAATTTTAAAGTACCTTTTTAAATTAAAATGGGACATTCGTGGAACCAGTTCAGATTGCTCTTCACTGACGAGTGCCCCATTAAAAAACAATCTGAAAAATGGTTCCATAATCAATATAGCAATTCTACTAAGCTTAAGTCAAAATAGGGCTATCTTGGAACGGACTTTAACTTTTCTTCATCTTTATGTAAAATAATGGTAAATGGAAGTAAGCAGTGAAGATTTGTCTATAAGTACTTTTGAGTCATCAGTGTCTGAGTTGCAACTTTCTCCTGAAAGAAATTCAATTCTAAAAGAAGGTTTTTTGAGCGCAAAACAAAATAAGGATTTACTTCAGGCGCGATTAATTACAAATGTTTGGTCCTCAGGAAGCGTAATCGCACCTCAAGAAGTTCAGGAATTAACTCGAAGCCTAGAACAGGAGTGTGAAAACGGGACTATTAACGTAAAATTCGATACCCAGCTTGAAGATGAGACGGTTACTGACGAAGAAGAAATTCTTTTCAGGAAAATACAAAGGTACACGAATCAAAACGATAGATTAAAAAGCGGAGAAGCAAGAGTCTATGCGATTGTAGTTCCTTCATATTGGAAGGAAGAAGAGGGCCTACCTCACACACTTGACTCAATTCACGAGCAACGCTTTGATGATACGGTAATTGTAGTGGTTTCGGATAATAATGATGAGCAAGGAAGGCAAAAATTTGATGTGGGCAGTTTGGCCAAAGGAAAAGGTGCAAATATTGCCACTGGCTCAATTCCTGGCAATATCGCTTTTGCAAGAAGAAAAGGGGTTGACAGAGCTCTAGTAAGCGAGTCGCTTTCCACTATTCCTTTAATATTAGTCGGCACAGATTCCGATACTCTTTTAGAGCCTGGATATTTATCTTCTGTCAGAGCTGCTTATGAAAGAAAGGAAATTGTTGCAACCACAGGTCCGATTCACTTTGCTTCAGAAGATGAGCAAGTAAAAGCTTTGGAAGAAAAGATTAATAAGAAACATATAAAAGACAGGACTGAAAAAGGACTTTTGTTTATGGGTGGAGCCAACGCAACAATAAGGGCAGATATTTACAGAATGTTAGGAGGTTATTGTCTGGACTATGGAGTTGCAGAGGATGGTAATCTTTCACAAAAAATAAGGGATTATTTAAAACATGAGGGTTTCGCTAAGGGTGAAAAAGGAATATTTGTTGAAGGTCAAACAGTTATCACGTCAGCTCGGAAATTTTTAGACGATGAGGGACGTCTTTCTCCTAAAATGGTTCGTGCTTATAGCCTTGGTATTGGAAAAAAATACTTTACAAAGATAGTCCATCCTGATAGCTTGAAGGGAATATTTAGTGGAGGGAGAGATACTCTAGAAGAAATATTTTTGGGACAGGCAAGGATATTAGTAGATAAGCTTAAAGATTTAAAATACCTATTCAGTAGGCAAGGCGAAAAACGTATAAGAAATCTTATACGTACTTTAAGACAATGGGATAACTTTTACCAAAGAGTGGCCAATCATCCAAAAACTAGGCAAGCAGTATTAAATGAAACCCAGGGAACACGAAATGGTATAGGCTCAACATTCAATAGAGAATTTCGGGAAAGAAGTCTGGTTCCTACTGAGGATGAAGCTTCTGTTCTAGTAGGAACAGTTTTACAGCAAGAAGATAAAGAAATTACCGTTTTTGTAGTTAGAAAAAAGTCGGAAAGAGGCGATGGAGATAGATATTTGGCTGTTGAGGTTGAGTGCGATCCTTCTTCGGATAAACCCCCAATAATTGCTTCGCTTGTTGAAATTGATGAGGGAGCTAGTGAGCGCTTTACTAAAGTCAGCTGGTATTCTGAAAGAATGTATTTTCATCCTGATGATGATTATCCACGAACAGCAATTTTGATTTTTAATACTCATTCTGCCTCAATTTCAAAAGTCCCTACAGAAAAAGTAGATGTATATATTGGGGAAAAAGAGATTAGAGATAAAGCAAAATTGCTTTTTTCTGCTTATGAAAATTCCAAGGGTGAAGACAACAAAGCGGTTGAAGTTTTGAGAGATTATGTAAGTATTTAATAGGTGAACTTTATGCAGTCTATGCCAAGAACTGTCAGGCTAGGGAAATTTATTTAGACAATAATCCCTAGCTAGAATTCTTCATTTCCTTGCTCGAGCGAAGCGAGAGTAAAATCGCGCGCGCAAAAAATAAAAAAGCGAAGGCGCGGCGGGTGGGGGCGCCGCGCTGAAAAAGGCGAGCCCCGCGAAGCGGGGCGAGCCTACCGATTGCGCAAATGAGTTCGAATTTTTCGGTAAGCACTCACAGAATATGACAAAGTCAGACATTAGAGGTGCAAACTACAAACAAAGAAAAGAGATTAAAAAAGCTTGTTTAGAAAATTCGAAGTGGTTATTAATACAAGCTAGAGAACAGTTCAGGATTGGTAATTATAACTTGTCTACTTTTCTTGCTATCATTTCGTATGAAGAATCTCTAAAATATGGACTTCTAAACTCCCACGAATCAAAACTATTAACCGATAAGGAATATAACAAAATAACTTCTTATCACATTGACAAGCTTTTATCGAAATACGCTTTTATTCAATTATCCGCTTCCGGTAAAAAAATAAAGCAAAAATACACCGTACCTAAAAAATCAGATTATTTAAATAAAAGAGTGACTGAAATTAAAGAAAAAAGAGAAAGGGCATTATACGTAGATTTTAAAGACTCAAAGTTGAATATTCCTACCCAAATGAACCCAGCGCATGCCACGGAAGAAATAAACAGGGCATACAAGTCTATAGAGACTGAAACATCTTTTGAACGATTAAGGAGGGTGCTTAAAAAGAAATTTCAAGATATTAAGAACCAAAAAATTGTAGCACCTACACCTCTTAACAATGAAGTGAGGAAAAAATAATCTCCAAACTTGACAAAACCCTTTTTGTTATGACACCATAGTCTTAATGTTAAGGCTGCCTATCAAAAAGCTTTCCTTTTTGCTTATCTTTTTCCTGATAACACCAACAACCTTGGCGATTAGTATTTTTACTCTGGTTAAAATCGACCAGACTCAAGAGTTTGGGACTCTGGCTAAACAATCAATTAATCAATTAGCTTCAGAATCACCTTCAAGGCTTTACGCAGCTGTGCCCGAAGTCCTTGGTGAAATGACCACGGCTATCCAAACCGGTGATGCCCGCCCGGTGATTATTGAAAAATATTTAAAACAACATAATTCACCTCTTCTCCCTTATGCTAATGAACTCTTAGCGGCTTCAGAAAAATATGATGTTGATTATCGTTTGATTGTCGCTATTGCCATGTGTGAATCTAATCTCTGTAAAAAATCACCACCCAACTCGTTTAACTGTTGGGGTTTTGAAAATGGCGACACCAAATTCTTATCTTGGGAACAAGCCTTAAATCAGGTAGCTAAAACCCTTCGAGAAAAGTATCTTGATCAGGGTTTAATCACCCCTGAAGAAATCATGACCAAATACGCTCCTCCGTCAGTGGATAAAGGCGGTCCTTGGGCTAAATGTGTCAATCAGTTTATTGAGGAGCTAGAATATGGGGAGTTCGACTAGACGGGTCGCTGACTACAATGACCCCCGATTTAACTACAAAAAATATTGGCAGAAGAGACAATACGGGCACGAGGCCGAGAAATTAGTCTTAAAAAGATTCTTCAAACAAATTCCCAAAAAAAATTCGCTACTTGATATTGGTGGCGGTTTTGGGAGATTAACCCCTTTTTATGCTCCTCTGTTCAAAAAAACTGTTCTCATTGATCGTTCCCAAAGATTACTTAAAAAGGCAAAAAAATTAGAAAAAGAATTTCCTCATTTTGAAGCCAAAAAAGGGCTGGCTACTAACCTCCCTCTAAAGAATAACAGCTTTGATGTCACCCTGATGATTAGAACTATCCATCATCTTGCCTCTATAGGTAAAGCTTTTAAAGAAGTCAGGCGTGTTCTCAAGCCTGGTGGTTTTTTTATTCTTGAATTTGCCAACAAAACCCATTTCAAGGCTATTCTTAAAGCCTATCTGACTCTCAATCTCTATTCTCTAACTAGCCACACACCAATAGAAAAAAGCGATGAAGTCATTTTTCTTAACCTCCATCCCCAGGTAATTAGAAGTCTTTTGTTCAAGAATGGCTTCAAAATCATCAAAGCCGTCTCTGTTTCCAATTTCAGAAATACTTTTTTAAGGAAAATTCTACCTCTCAGGATCTTAATTTTTTTAGAAAACATTGCCCAAACAATCCTGCCTGCCTATACTTCTGGACCCTCGGTCTTTATTCTTGCCCAGAAAAATTGAATTTATAAATAAATCATGCTAGAATCAGCCTCAGAAATCGCAGATTGATAAACAAAGAGGGGAGGAGAAAGATGTGGGAGAGAAACGATTGGCCATTCATGAGCGCTTGGTATCTAGCTATTCCGATAATCGCCTTCATGAGACTAGTGGCACCACTAGTCATTATTGGAGGAATTCTCGGAAGCGGTTTTCTCCTCGGCCGGGCGATCTGGACAGATGTCCTTTCATCCCAATCTCAACACGCGAGTTGGGAATGCTGGACTTTTCTCCTTTGGTTTGGGATAGGCTTAGTCTATCTCTGGAGAAAACAAATCAGGTCGACCCCAAACTAGTTCTAACCCCCTGGTGACTACCAGTCTCTTATATCTGAACACCAGGGGGATTTTCTTTTCTACTTGACAAACCTATAATAATCTGATATACTACGTCCTAGATCCTGAGGTGTTCGCCCTAGGCGAATACTTTAGGATTTTTTTATGGGATAGAAAAATCTATCCCGTTTTTTATGAAAAAGAAATTTTTCATCATTCTGATTGCTTCCTTGGCAATCACTTTTCTTTCCCAACCCGTTCAAGCTCAAGAGAAGATAGCGGGTAGTTCAGCTGTGCTTGAAAAACCTAATTTTGAGGTTGATGAGCGAGCTGCTAAGCTGGAAAAATTCTTAGAAAGCTATCATTCTCCTTTAGCTGAATACGCTGAGGTCTTTATTGAAAATGCGGATAAATATGAGCTTGACTGGAGGCTAGTCCCCGCAATTACCGGTGTTGAGTCTACTTTCGGTAAACAAATTCCGGCTGGTTCCTTTAACGCCTATGGTTGGGCTAATGGTGCCTATGCCTTTAAGTCTTGGGAGGAGTCAATTGAGGTGGTTTCTAAGGCTCTTAAAGAGAAATATATTGATCGTGGCCTAGATACCCCTGCCAAAATGGGTCCGGTTTATGCCCCGCCCTCTAAAACCTGGGCTGGCAAAGTTAACTATTTTATGAAGCAAATTGACTGTTTTGGCGAGCTTCAGTGTCTGGAAACCCTGGCCTTAACAATCTAAGCTAAATTTGCTAAAATTGATTCAGGAATAAACTCCTGGGCGGGTGGTGAAATTGGTAGACACGCATGGTTTAGGACCATGTGCCGCAAGGCTTGGAGGTTCGAGTCCTCTCCCGCCCACAAGATTCACAACCAGCCAAGAGTTTTGGGTTGGTTTTTTGTTTAAAATAATTAAGTTTGGCAATTTTCAACTTAAATTGTTAAAATACAGGCAATCCTATTAAAAATGAAGGCAGGCATCAAAAAACTAATCGAATTAATCAAAAAACATAAAATCGCCATTTCCGTTGGTCTGGCGGTTTTTATTATTTTCCTAGCCGTGGTTCCCCCAAGGGTTAAGAAAATCATGGCTGGGCCTCAAGCCCAATACGAAACCGCTAAAGTCAAAAAAGAAAACCTGATTCAATCTGTTTCTGCTTCAGGTGAAATCGCTTCTCAAGAGCAAGTTGATCTTAAATTTCAAACTTCAGGCCAATTAGCCTGGGTAGGTGTCAAGGAAGGAGATCAAGTTAAAAAATGGCAGGCGATTGCTTCGCTTGATAAACGAGAACTGGAAAAAGATCTTAGAATCGAACTTAATGATTATCTGAATGAACGCTGGGATTTTGAACAAACCTATGAAGATTATGAAAAAAGCGGCCTTTCAGAAGAAAAATGGTTGGTAACAGACGCGATTAAAAGAATCCTTCAAAAAGCCCAATTTGACCTTAATAATAAAGTGATTGACGTCGAAATCGCTGATTTAACTGTTAAGCTAGCAACAATCAGTTCACCAATCGACGGCGTCGTTACCAGCATTGATGTCCCTATTGCCGGGGTTAATATTACTCCTGCGACAGCTGTCTTTACCATCGCCAATCCTGGTTTAATGAAATTCATCGCTGATATTGATGAATCAGATATTGGCAAAACCAGTATCGGCCAAAAAGTCATCATCACTCTTGATGCTTATCCTGAAGAAGAGTTTGAAGGAGAGATAACTAAGATTGCTTTTGCCGCGATTACCACCAGTGGCGGTGGCACCGCTTTTAAAGCTGATATTAGTCTGCCGGAAAACATTGATCAAAGATTTAAAGTGGGAATGAATGGTGATGTTGAAATTGTGACCGCTGAAAAAACAGATGTTATCACCGTACCGACAGAAGCGATTAAGATCAGAGACAGCAAAAACTATGTCCAAATCATTGAGGGGAGATCAATTAAAGAGATCGAAGTTGAAACCGGATTAGAATCAGACACTGAAATCGAAATTATTTCTGGTTTAGAAGAAGGTCAATTAGTCGTCATCGGTAAAAAAGAAAGCTAACTTCTATGTCTGCTTTACTCAAATTAGTCAATGTTTCTAAAGTCTACCGTCCCGACAGCCACCCAATTTACGCGGTCAAAAACGCTAATTTGGAAATCAAAGAAGGGGAATTTGTGGCGATTATGGGGCCTTCGGGTTCCGGTAAATCCACTCTCATGCATCTGGTCGGTTGCCTAGACACACCTAGTTCCGGCAAGGTTCTCCTTGAAGGAAAAAATATTTCCAAACTTTCAGAAGAGGAATTAGCTAAAATCCGCAGCCAAAAAATAGGGTTTGTTTTTCAAACTTTTAATCTCATTCCCAGAACGACAGCCCTAGACAACACTGCTTTACCCCTAATTTACACCGATATTAGTCTGAGAAAAAGAAAACAATTGGCCGAAAAAACTCTGAAAGAAGTCAATCTCAAAGATCGAGGCGACCACTATCCTAATCAATTATCAGGCGGCGAACAGCAAAGAGTGGCTATTGCCAGAGCTTTGATTAACGACCCTTTGATTATTCTGGCTGATGAACCCACTGGCAATTTAGACACTAAATCGGGTCAAGAAATCATGGCCATTTTCACCCGTCTTAATAAACAAGGTAAAACCGTTATTATCGTCACTCATGAATCAGAAATTGCCAAATATGCTAAAAAAACAATTAAAATTGTTGACGGAGAAATTGTTTGATGGATCTGATTGAAGTCACCAAAGTTTCTCTTGAGGCTCTAAAGGCTAACAAAACTCGTTCTGGTTTAACCATGTTGGGGATTGTGATTGGCGTCACTTCAGTTATTCTCCTTACCTCAATTGGCAGTGGTTTAAAAACTTATATTACTAAACAGCTTGAAGGATTGGGCTCAAATGCTGTCTGGGTTTTCCCAGGCGAACTAAATATGAATGCCGGTGGCGGGGGAGAGGGCGTTCCCGGAGCGGGAGTGGCCGCCTCAAAATTTACTTTTGATCATATCAAACAACTTGAGGGAGAAAGTAGAACTATCAAAGCGGTTATGGCTTATACAGAAAACAACGGAATGATGAGATACAAAGGAAAAAGCTTAATTACTCAAATAGCAGGTGTTGGTCCAGACTATCAAGAAATTAGAGACCAGAAAGTTGTTGATGGTTCTTTTTTTACCCGCTCCCAATACAATTCTGCCAAAAAAGTGGCTGTTTTGGGTAAAACTGCAGCCGAAGACCTTTTTGGCCAAGAAGATCCAATAGGCAAAAAATTTACCATTTCTGACCAACGCTATATTATTTTGGGTATTCTCGAAGAAAAAGGGGCTATGGGTAGCATTGATATGGATAAACAAGTCATTATCCCAGCGACCACAGCTATGCACCAATTCGACATGGAATATATCCAATCACTCTGGGTTCAATCTCAAGATTCTGAATCTGTTCCGCAAACAAAAGAGGAAATAGAAACCATTCTTCTAAAAACTCTTGATGATGAAGAATTTTCCGTTCTAGACACTAAAAGCGTTTTGGGTGTTGTTTCTAGTATTTTAGGCGTTCTCACGGCTGCCCTAAGTGGAATTGCTGCTATTTCCTTAGTCGTCGGGGGCATTGGTATTATGAATATCATGCTTGTCTCCGTAACCGAAAGAACCCGGGAAATTGGCTTAAGAAAAGCAATTGGCGCCACGCCCAAAAACATTCTCACCCAATTCATTGTTGAAGCGATTGTCCTTTCTTTTGTTGGTGGTTTTATAGGTATTCTTTTAGGAGTTGGTGGCGCTCTTTTGGTGGGTCGCTTTTTTACGACCACGATTACGCCCTGGTCAATTGGTTTGGCTTTCTTCGTCTCCAGTCTCGTCGGGGTTATCTTTGGCGCCGCCCCGGCTTATAAGGCCTCGAAACTTAATCCCATTGACGCCCTGCGTTACGAATAGTATAAAAAAAGTAATGAGTTGGCGTTACAAAATAGGCAAAATTACCTCAATCCTCTTAATTGGTACTGGTCTTTATCAGATTTTCTATTCCACCGTCTTGCTTATTTTTGTTTATCCTCAACTGAAATTCGGAAGCGGTCAATCGGGGACACTCCTTTACGAAGGCTTGGTTGAAAAGGCAATTGTTTATTATCTAGCTATGGCTATCAACGGCTTTTACGGTCTAGCTTTAATGTTTAAATCTGAAGAAGAATTGACTTATTTTCAAATTCTTGGTGGTTTAATCATCTTTAGCCTTAGTGTCTTTTTTATTACTAAAACTCCAGTCACTAATGACCCCATCTTTAAATGGTTGACCAGTCTAATAAAAAGATAAAAAATGAAAATCTTGTTTCTTGGGACTTCCGCGGGTTGGCCTCTGCCCCGACTAGGCTGTAATTGTCTCATTTGTCGCTCCCAAGACCCTCACGACAAACGCCTCCGACCCTCAGTTCTGATTAATGATTCAATCCTAATCGACGCCTCGCCAGACATTTACCATCAATTAACTAATCTGAAAGTTGACACTACCAAAATCAGTGCTTTACTTATTACTCATGCCCACCCTGACCATATCCATGGTTTTTATGACCTGACTCATCTTTATAATCGCCAAATCAAAAAACCAAAACTGATTGTACCCCTTGATGTTCTTCGCGGCTTACGCCAATTTCACCCTTTACCGCTTAAACCCTTTCAACCAGAAATTGTCAGACCAAAAACCGTGATTGAATACGAAAAAACCAAAATTTCTTTTTTTCCGGTTGAACATAGCCGCCTGCCCTGCTATGGCCTTAAATTAAAAAAGAATCAAATTTTTGTTTATCTGCCTGATTTACACAAATTACCTAAAACTGAAAAAAAATTAGTTCGCGATGTTCACCTCCTGGTCCTTGATGGTTCTTCTTTAGGTAAAAAAGGTCAGACAAGAATCCACCAATCAATTAAAGAAGGAATCATCCTCGCTAAAGAACTCAAACCAAAACTCTGCTATTTCACCCACATTGGCCATATCACTGGGACCCATCAAGAATTAGAAGCTTTTGTTCAAGAACAAGGCGGCAAAAATTACCATATTGCCTATGATGGCCTTGAACTTGAAATCTAAAACTAAACCAGTACAATGATTAGTAGGCAGATGAAAAAATCATTAATTATCATTTTCCTCTTCTCCTTTCTTTTTCTTATCCCTTCTTCGGCTCTTAAAGCTCAAGACAATCAGGAATTTAATTTTGACCGAGCTTATCAAGATTACCTCTTTACCTACAACCAGTACCGCCAGGCTCATAATGAATATATCACCGCTAGAGAACAGTATCTTAACTACGAAACTTTGACGGCCAAAACCCTAGCTCTTGAGCAAACTCTCAGGATGCTCCAGGAAAGAGACAACACGATTCGCACTTATTTGACCGCCCTGCGAATGAAAATGGCGGAAACCACCGGCATTCTCACTTACAAACAAAACACTCTTTATCTTCAACTAGATGCTGAAGTCGCCTGGTATGTTAATCACCACGATAGTCTTTCCAGCGCCGCCTCTTTAGAAGATTTAACCAAACTTTCAAAAGAAACTGAAGAACGCTATGGTAAAACTCAAGTCTTAATTTACCAAGGCCTGGGGATTATTCTTGAAGGTAAGGAAAACAATCTCAAAAACCAAATTAATGACCAAATTCAAATTCTTAAGGAAAAAATTACCGAGATTCGAGAAAAAGGTGATAAAGACACGACTATCGCCGAACGTTGGCTCTTAGAAGCAGAGAACAAATTGATCAGAGCTCAAGAAAAAATAGACGAAGCTAACGCTCTCTTGAATTCCCTAAAGACTTTTGATCAAGACAAACAAGAAGATTACAATCAAACCCAAAGTCTTTTTCAAGAAGCCCATCTTTATCTCAAAGAAGCCAATGGTTTTCTCAAAGAACTGGTCAGAGAAATTAAAACCGCTGATTTAAATGAATAAAGAAGAAATCATTAGTCAAAACTTTGAAACCCAAATCCCAATTAAGGAGAAAGGGGTTCTTTTATGGCAAAAAACAAAAGACAAAGTCAACAATCTCCCTTTTAAAGACAAACTACCTACCAGTAAAAACAAAAAAATTGCCTTGATTACAGGTATTATTCTCTTCTTCCTTATAATCATCCTAGTAATCATCAGTTCTACCTACCGCACTTCTCAATTCAAACCACTAATTCTTCCCTCACCTTCACCCAGTCCTTATGAAGAAGAAATTAAAAACCCCTCAAATTACGCCACCGATTCAGCCGTTCTAGGGGTTGAAGAAAAAGTCAAAGAAATTAATCAAGAACTTGACCAAACTGATCTCAAAGAAACTGGTCTTAACCCGCCCATTCTCGATATGGAAGTTAATTTTGAAGAATAATCAACCTCTTGACATTCGGGATTTCTTCGGATTAAAATGAGTTTATGGAAAATAACCCTCTGGCTGATCAAATTCGACCCAAAAATCTTAAAGAATTCGTTGGTCAAGAACATTTAGTCGGTAATAAGGGTATTATCCGTCAATTGATTGAATCTGATCAATTGCCTTCAATGATTTTCTGGGGGCCACCTGGTTCTGGCAAAACCACTCTGGCTCAAATCATTGCCAACACTACTAAAAGTTATTTTTCGGCTAATTCAGCCGTCACCACCACTCTTAAAGATGTCAGAAAAATTGTTAAAGAAGCTGAAGAACGTCTTCAGGCTTACAACCAAAGAACTATTTTTTTTCTAGATGAAATTCATCGCTTTAACAAAGCCCAACAAGACGCTTTTTTACCTCATGTTGAAAAAGGAATCGTCATTCTGATTGGAGCGACCACCGAAAATCCTTCTTTTGAAGTGATTGGCCCTCTTTTGTCCCGTTCCCGAGTTTTTGTTCTTAATCAATTAGAAGAAAAAGAATTAAAAACCATTATTAGAAGGGGATTAAGAAAATTAAAGTTAAAAATAGAACCCAAAGCCCTGGAATTCTTAGTTCAAGCTTCAAACGGTGACGCCCGAGTATCCCTAAATGCCATTGAAATTGCCAGTTCACTTATTCAAAGAAGTAAAAAAATTTCACTTCAATTAATTAAAGATGTCTTTCAGAAACAATCCTTACTCTATGATAAGAATGGTGATGAACATTACAACACGATCAGTGCCTTTATCAAAAGCATGAGAGCTTCAGATCCCGATGCCGCCCTTTATTACCTCGCCAGAATGGTAGAAGCTGGCGAAGACCCTCTTTTCATTGCTAGAAGAATGGTTATCTTTGCCAGTGAAGATATTGGTATGGCCCAACCCACGGCTTTAGTGGTCGCCAATGAGGTTTTTCAAGCCTGTAATAGCATTGGTTACCCTGAATGTGCTATCAATCTGGCTCATGGTGTGGTTTACCTGGCTAAAGCTCCCAAAAACAGAAGCGCCTACAACGGTCTAAGAAAAGCTCAAGAAGATATTAAAAAATATGGCAACCTACCTATCCCCATGGAAATTCTTAATGCCCCCACCAGACTAATGCAAGAACTAGGTTATGGTAAAGGCTATGAACCTTACCCTGAAAACAAATCATTACTCCCTAAGAAATTAAAAGGCAAAAAATATTACGATAAGAAAGAATAATGAAAATGTCTAAAACACTAAAATTAGCAGAAAAATTCCTTAACAAAAAAGTTAATGTGGTTATTGATAGGCCTCTTGGAAGTAAACATCCTAAACATAATTTCACTTATAAGTCTAATTATGGCTTCATTTCTAACACAAAATCACCAGATGGAGAAGAATTAGATGCTTATTTTCTTGGAGTAAGTAAACCTCTTAAAAAAGGAAGCGGTAAGTGTGTTGCAATTATTCACAGATTAAATGATGATGACGATAAACTTATTGTCGTTCCCGATAGAAAAGAATTAACAGATAAAGAAATAGCAAAAGCAATTCATTTTCAGGAACAGTGGTTTAAGTATGAAATATTACGGAAAAAGGTAAAAAATATGTTAAAATAAAAGCGAGGAAGTAGTATGGACGTTCTCGAAGAAATGTTCGGCAGCTTTGAAGTCTCCGCTCTTCGTGTTGAGACTTTACCGGTCTATCACATAGAAGGCGGGGAGTGGGAAGAGTTTCAACATTACAAGGAAGGCATACCGACAGCGGATTCTCGTCACCGAGCATGGATTGAGGACGTGAGAGCGTGGACTAGATCTGGAAAAGAGATTAAGAGAATCAGAGTAATTCCGCCCACGCTAGCGGAATATCTGCGCTACGAACTGGACTGGTGTTTTCCCCAGAATTGGCTCGCCGGGGAAATAATTAAAGCTGTCAGTCAAAGAACATACGAGCAATTAGTGACGGCGGAAACCAAAGGCGATTTCTGGATATTTGATCAAAAACACGTTCTAAAGATGGAATACGATAAAGAAGGCCGCTACTTGGGCGAAAATCTAGTAAGCGACCCACCATTGGTCGATTCACACACGACCCTGTTCTTGGAATTAGAACAAAAGTCTATTGCTTATACGGAGGTAATAAGACAGATACGAGAAGCGAAGTTGAAAGTAGAACTTGAATATGGAACAAATCATCAATAATCCTATTCTTTTATTAATTGTGGTTGCCTGGTCTTTGTTTTGGAAAGGCATGGCTTTATGGCGAGCAGCTAGATGTGAACAATTATATTGGTTTGTTGCTATTTTGATTATTAATTCCCTTGGTATTGTGGAAATCATTTATCTCTTCAAATTCGCCAAGGAAAGAACATTTTGGGAAAAGGTTCGCGAAAAACTACCTTGGAAACGTTAGATGGAAATTTCTGTTTCAACTCAAAATCGTTACCAACTAATTGATATCACTGATCAAGTTGAACAAGTTCTGGTTAAAGAAAAAGTTAAGAGTGGTCTTTGTTTAGTTTTTGTCCCTCATTCAACTGCCGCCATTCTTCTAACTGAAAACGAATCAGGTTTGAAAAATGATTGGTTAAAAATTCTTAAAAAATTAGTTAAAGACGAACAGTTTGAACATAACCGTATTGATGGCAACGCTGATTCTCATATCCTAAGTGGTCTCTTAGGCCAAGGAAAAGTTTTACCTATTGAAAACGGAAAATTAGTCCGAGGTACTTGGCAACAAATCCTTTTAGTTGAACTTGATGATCCCAGAACAAGAAGAGTGTTTATTAAAGTGATTAAAACTTAAAAACTATTTAACTTCATCTTGACACTGCTTCTTAAACTCTCCTATACTGAAATTGTTTTTACGAAGAAAACCCAAAGATGAAAACTGGTACGGCTAATTTACCGCTTCATTATGGTTCCGCTCCTCGCTGGTTGTTTGAACGAATGACCAAACTATCTCGAGAAATTTCTTTGGTTCTCATCAATGAATATGGAACAGAAGAATATTTAAAAAGATTAGCTGATCCTAATTGGTTTCAAGCTTTTGGTTGTGTTTTGGGTTTTGACTGGCACTCGTCAGGCTTGACGACCACCACTTGTGGGGCGCTCAAAGAAGGTCTAAAGCCAATCCAAAAAGATCTAGGAATCTTTGTTTGTGGTGGTAAAGGTAAAACCTCTCGAAAAACACCAAAGGAGATTGAAGATTTTGGCCAAGAATATTCTTTTAACAGTCAACCGCTGATCTATGCTTCCAGACTTTCAGCCAAAGTCGATAATAACGCTCTCCAAGACGGTTATCAACTCTATCATCATTCTTTTTTCTTTACTAAAAACGGCCAATGGGCCGTGATTCAACAAGGGATGCAAACTAAATCTCACTGGGCCAGGCGCTATCACTGGCTTTCAGACGATGTGGCTGATTTTGTTAACGAACCTCATGCTGGCATTGCCAGTGAAAATAGGGGAGAAGTTTTAAACTTGGTTGATTCTAAAAGTAAAAATAATCGAGAAATTACCACTAAAGTTGCCCAGCAAAAACCAGAAAAAACCAGCCAAATAATTAAAAAACTTCAGAAAACCAAACTCCCAGGCCGTCACCAGATTCTCATTTCGGATATTAATCCCCAAAATCTAAAAAAGATTTTTCTAAGCACCTACGAACAAAAACCAGCCAATTTTGAAAATCTTTTAGGGATGAAAGGCGTCGGTTCAAAAACCATCAGGGCTTTAGCCCTAATCGCTGAATTGGTTTATGGGGCACCAATTGCCACTCAGGATCCAGCCCGCTATTCTTTTGCTCATGGCGGTAAAGACGGCATTCCTTATCCAGTTGACCGAAAAACCTATCACCAGTCAATTGAATATCTTCGGGAAGCGACTAATAAGGCTAAATTAGGCTATTATGAGAAACTTCAGGCTTTACGTAGGCTCCAAACAATGGTAGAATAACTTCTAATGGATAAGCAATCTCAAACTAAAAAAGAAGAAAAACCTCTTGAAAACAGGTTAGGTTTTGGTCGAAAAAAACTTGGCTATCGAACACCGAAAAGCTTTAGGCGTCAAACTTTCCGCCGTAATCCGGCCCTGACTGCTCAAAGACCAAGAAGTTTAGGGGGCCATCAATGATTTCCGCTTTAAATAAACAGACTGACGGGACAATTGAATTAACCATTACCATTCCTAAAAAAAAGGTCAAAGTTGCTTATGATTTAGCTCTGAAACGCCTAGCCAAGGACACAGAGATAAATGGTTTTCGCAAAGGTAAGGCGCCCTTGAAAAAAGTTGAAGAAAAAGTCGGTAAAGCCAAAGTTCATGAAGAAGTCCTTAAATTTTTGGTTCCAGAAGTTTATCTTGAAACTCTTAGAGAACAAAAAATTCAGCCAATCATTAATCCCCAAGTCAGTATTACCTCTATAGAAGAAAATAAAGACTGGCAAATTAAAGCGGTTACCTGTGAGTTACCTAAAATAGAACTGGGTGATTATCAGGCGGAATTGAAAAAAGCTTTGGCTTCAGAAAAAATCTGGGTACCAGGTAAAGATAAAGAAGAAAAAGTCCAGGAAAAAGAATCAGAACGGCTGAGGAAAATTTTCCAAATCCTTCTTGAAACCGTCAAAATCAAAATTCCTGAATTATTAATTCAAGAAGAAGTTAACCGGATGCTCTCTAGACTAATTGATCAGACTGAACGTCTGGGCTTAACCGTCGAACAATATCTAGCTTCAATTGGTAAAACCAGTGACCAAATCCGTCAAGAGTACCGCCAGCAGGCAGAAGAATCATTGAGACTGGAATTAATCCTTTCCGCCATTGCTGACGCTGAAGACATCAAAATAACCGAAAAAGAAGTTCAGGAGATGATTAACGCTACTCCCGACGAAAAGGCCAAAGAAGCGATGCAAACACCGACCCAACAAGCCTACATTAAACAACTTCTCCGCAAAAGAAAAGCAATTGACAAACTGACTAAATTATAGTAACATCCAGCTAAATCTGCCCAGATTAAATGGATCAAGGCCAGCAAAAAAACAGAAAGCCTGTTCTCAGAGATAATTTTATTGAAAATCTCCGTGATTTTGGAAGCGGTTTTGGTCATTCTATTGCCCAAGATGTAATTGAAGGTCTTCCTAGTACAGCTCTAGACCAAATTAGCCAAAGAAAAAGAAGCGGCACTCTTCAACCCAATGAAACCCTAAATTTAAAAAGAACCCAAGAACAAGAAAGAATCCCTTATCAATATAGGCGGGAATTAAATAGAATTCGCCAGGAAGAGAGATTTGTTTTCAAACAATCAGAACAGAAAACTCAACTCCAAATCAAAGCGATTCAGGAGGAATTAAAAAGATTAGCCCTTTCCACTAAAGAATTATCTAAAGAAGTCGAAATCGCGGCCACTTTAGAACCAGTCGAACCAGGTATCTATCATCTTAACTTCCTGGAAAGATTAAAACGAGCCATTGAACTTTTCAGAGAGAAAATTGAAGAATCAGCCAACTGGCTGAATCTCTTTAACCAACGAACTAAAAAGAGAAATTATTATTGGGGTCAAGTCAGAAAGTCAGGCACAAAATTCATGCTCTCCCAAGAACGCTACATGGCTACCCAAGCCGGTTAAATTTGCCTCCTCTTCTTAAATCTAGTAAAATTAAAACAATCGGGTGGTTAGCTCAGTTGGCTAGAGCGTTACGTTGACATCGTAAAGGTCACAGGTTCGAGTCCTGTACCACCCACCATGAAAGCTAATCCTAAAGAAAAATATTTAATCATCTTTTTTAAAAATTTTATTGGTGGTATTGGTTGGGCGATAGGCGCCACTCTTGGTTTTGCTTTGTTAATTTACATTTTAGGTTTAATCCTAGGCAGACTTGGTGGTCTACCTTTAATAGGGGATTGGTTTGCTAGATTAATTGAAGCCGCTAATCAAGCCCTGGAAGCAAGAAAGGCTTTACCAAGATAAAAAATGGATAAACAATTAGAAAAAATGAGACATAGTTGCAGCCATGTTTTGGCGGCCGCGGTTCTAAAACTTTATCCCAAAGTTAAATTTGGGATTGGACCGGCTATTGAAGACGGTTTTTATTATGATTTTGATTTTGGCAAAAAGAAAATCACGGAAAAAGATTTGGAAAAAATCTCTCAAGAGATGAAAAAGATTAGCAAAGCCAAACTACCTTTTAAAAAAGAAGATGTTTCTATCAAAGAAGCTAAACAAATCTTCAAAAACCAACCCTTTAAACTAGAACTGATTAAAGATTTAGAAAAAGAAAAGAATAAAAAGGTTTCCGTTTACCAAACAGGTAATTTTATTGACCTTTGTGCTGGTCCCCACTTAACTGATACCTCAAAAATTGGGTCTTTTAAACTCCTTTCCCTGGCTGGTGCCTATTGGCGAGGCAGTGAAACAAATCCGATGCTCACCAGAATTTACGGTACTTGTTTTGCCACTCAAGAAAAACTTGATAGTCATCTAAAAGAATTGACAGAAGCTAAAGAAAGAGATCATCGCAAACTCGGCAACCAGCTTGACCTTTTTAGTCTTAATGATCAAATTGGCGCCGGTTTACCTCTTTGGCATCCCAATCTTTCTATTGTTAGAGCAGAAATTGAATCTTATTGGAAAGATCTCCATCAAAAACACGGCTATCAATATATTTATACTCCCCATATCGGCAAAAAATCCCTCTGGGAAAAATCAGGTCATTGGCAATTTTATCGTGACTTAATGTACTCACCGATGGATATTGAGGGGACTGAATATTTAATCAAGCCAATGAACTGTCCCTTTCATGTTTATGTTTATAAAAGCCAGATAAGAAGTTATCGAGAACTTCCTATCCGTTATTGCGAGCTAGGAACGGTTTATCGATACGAACCTAGCGGCGTTCTTCACGGTCTAACCCGAGTTCGAGGTTTCACTCAAGATGATTCTCATATCTTCTGTCAACCAAAGCAATTAGAAAAAGAACTAGTTGGTGTCCTTAACCTGACTAAGGAAATTTATAATGTTTTTGGCTTTAAAGATTTTCACTCTTATCTTTCAACTCGGCCAGAAAAATCAATGGGTAGTGACACTATTTGGGAAAAAGCAACCAAATCTTTAAAATCAGCTCTTAAAAAAACCAAATTGCCTTATGACCTTGATCCCGGAGCGGGCGTTTTTTACGGTCCTAAAATCGATTTAAAAGTCAAAGACAGCCTAGGTAGAGAGTGGCAACTTTTAACCAATCAGGTTGATTTTAACTTTCCGGAAAAATTCAAACTCTCTTACATGAATAAAAAAGGACAACAACGCCAACCAGTCATGGTTCACCGCGCCATTCTCGGCTCCTTTGAGCGATTTATGGGAATCTTAATCGAACATTACGGTGGTGCCTTTCCTGTTTGGCTCGCTCCGGTTCAAGCAATTGTCATTCCGATTACTGACAAGCACAATCAATATGGTCAAAAAATTGTTGATCAGATCAAAAAAGAAGCAATTCGCGCCAAACTTGACAATCGCAGCGAAACCACTTCTAAAAAAATCAGAAACGCTGAAATCCAAAAAATTCCCTACATTCTGGTGGTTGGTGACAAGGAAGTTGAAGCCAAAAATATTAATGTTCGGGTTCGAGGCGAAAAGGTCCTGGGTTTAATGGCTGTCTCCAAGTTCCTCAAGTTAATTAAAGAAGATATTGCTAAGAAAAGGCAAGTTTGATAAAATCTAAGAGAAAATTGGCAAAGAAGTTTTACCGAATCAACCATTATATTCAAAGCAGAGAAGTCAGAGTAATTGATGATGAGGGTAAGCAAATTGGGGTGATGCTTCTTGAGAAGGCACTTCAACAAGCCCAAGAAAAAGAGCTTGATTTAATTGAAGTCGCCCCTAATGCTAAACCTCCAGTCTGTAAAATTGTCGATTTTAAAAAGTTTAAATTCTTAGAAGCAAAAAAAGAACAACAAGAAAAAAAGAAAGCGAAAAAGGTTAATCTCAAGGAAGTTAAACTAAGCCCTTTCATCGCTGATAA
>DATKWU010000002.1 GCA_035529375.1 Patescibacteria group bacterium | reverse complement strand
GATAATTTTTCCTTGAATACTGACAATTTCTCCAGCTTGGATTCGACCTATGGGTGAGATCAAAGAATAATCAACATAACGAAAGGGAAAATGATAGAGAAGATCTTCAAAAGTTTTAATGTTTAATTTACTTAATTTTTTAGTGTAGGCAGGGCCAACTAAAGGCAAACTTTCTATGGGTGTAGTGAGATCCATGTGATTATTATAACTCAAGCAATTATCTTAGAAGAGAATAAAAAATTGGTAGCATTGAAGTTAAAAGCAAACCAACGGCGGCAATCGCCACAATCACTATCCAAAGTTTTTGTTGTTTTTTAGAGAGTCTCATTTTTTTATTCTTACTTTATATAATCTTCTTTTGCCCGCTTTGATGATCTCCCTGCCTTTGATCGTTACTTTCATCTGGGGATCGGTGATTCTTTTTCCTTCAAACTCCAGTCCCCCTTGTTCAATCAATCTTTTAGTAGCGGAAATAGTAGCCGTGCCTGCATAATTCGGAATTAGACTTGGCATTATCTTTGAGATTGAGTGTTTACCCTTTTGGATTGCCCCGGGGGTTAGTTTTATTTGAGAAGGCTTTTCTCTTTTTTGGAATCGGGTCTTGAATTCTTTTTCCGCATTTTTTGCGTTTTTTTCAGAGTAAAGCATTTTGACAATTTCAAAGGCCAGTTTTTTCTTCAGGTCCATAGCTGGTGTTTTTCTTGCTTTTAGATTTCTTTCCATTGATTCAATTGATTGAAGCGGTACTTGAGTCAGGAGTTCAAAGCCTGGGATGATAGTTTCGTCAGGAAAAGACATAATGGCTCCATACATTTCAGAGGCAGAAACATTCAAAAAGAGAGCGTTGCCAGTTGTTTTACCGATTTTTTCGCCTTTAGCATCAACTAGAAGCTTGGTGGTCAGGACAAATTTTTCTTTACTTTTAAGGGCTTTCATTAAATTTCTACCAGCAAGCATGTTGAAAGTTTGATCACTGCCGCCAATTTCCAGGTCAACATCCATCGCGACGCAATCAATGGCTTGGGCCACAGGATAGAGAAATTCGTGAAGATGGATTGGTTTCTGAACTTTAAATCTTCTTTGAAAGAAATCCCTTTCCAGTATTTGCTGGACCGTAAAATGGGAAGTGATTTCAATTAAATCTTTGAAGGTCACCTTGTCGCCCCATTGACTGTTGAACATCAGCTTGGCTGGATTTTTACCACCAAAACTCAAAATTCTTCCGGCTTGTTCTTGCCAAATCTTTGAATTTTCCAGAACTTGTTCTCTGGTTAGGAGTTTTCTGGTGGCTGATTTATCGGTTGGATCGCCAATCATGCCCGTAAAATCGCCTACGAGAAAGATGACCTCATGGCCTAAATCTTGAAACTGTTTTAATTTAAGAAGGCCAACCATACTCCCCAAATGAAGATTGGCCATTGACGGATCAAAGCCTTGATAAAGTTTAATCTTTTTGCCAGAACGGAGAACCTTTTCAAAGGCTTTTTTTGAGGGATAGACTTTCTCGACTCCCCTATTTAAAACTTCATTAATTTTATCCATAGATTTTTTTCTACAGATTTAATATTAGCACAAATTTTGATTTTTTGTTAAAATCAACTCTATGAGTTGGCAAAGAACCTGGCGAAAAAAAGTTAGACAGGCAAGAGCCTATCGGCGTCTAGGCAAGCAGAATACCAGTCTTTTAGCTTCCAAAGGGGCTTTTATTGGTTTTATCCTTTTTATTGCTTTGGTTCTCTTCGCCGGAGGGTTGTTTGCCTTTTATGCCAAGGACTTGCCGCAACCAGACAAGATTGTCCGGCGGGAAGGCTTTGCCACTAAAATTTATGATCGCAATGGAGAGTTACTTTATGATGTTTTTGCTGACCAACGGCGAACACCAGTTTCCCTTGATAATATTCCCGAACATCTCAAGAATGCAACAGTGGCCATTGAAGACAAAAACTTTTATCGGCACAGTGGCTTTGACCCCACTGGGATTTTCCGAGCCGTTTTCAATATTGTGGTTCATCGTCGTTTACAAGGAGGCTCGACTCTTACCCAACAATTAGTTAAAAATGTTCTCTTAACGCCCCAGAGGACCCTTCCTAGAAAGATTAAAGAGTTTATTTTGGCGGTCCAAATCGAAAGTCGTTACTCTAAAGACGAAATTCTCCAAATGTATCTTAATGAGGCCCCTTATGGCGGGACCGCCTGGGGAGTAGAGGCGGCCGCTGAAACTTATTTTGACAAATCTGTTTCTGAATTAAATTTGGTGGAATCAGCCATTTTAGCGGGTTTGCCTCAGCGGCCTTCAGCCTACTCCCCTTTTGGTGATGACCCCAAGGCTTATCTTGGCCGAACGGAAACGGTTTTGCGAAGAATGCGGGAGGATGGCTATATTACTACTGATCAGGAAAAAGCGGCGGTCAAGCAAATCAAGGAAGTGGAATTCGCAACTGAAGGCTTAAACTTCAAAGCACCCCACTTTGTCATGTATGTTAAGAAACAACTTGAAGATCGTTATGGACAGCGAGTGGTGGAACAAGGCGGTTTAAAGGTGACGACCACTCTTGATTACCAGATTCAAGAGGAAGCTCAGAAAGCGGTGACCGAAGAAATTAGCAAGGTTGAGTCGATTCATATTACTAACGGTGCCGCCATTGTTTTAGATGCTCAAACCGGTGAAATTCTGGCAATGGTCGGTTCAAAGAATTACAATGATCCGGATTATGATGGTAAGGTTAACGTTACCCTTTCTTTACGTCAGCCAGGTTCAGCGATTAAGCCAGTCACTTATGTGACCGCTCTTAAAAAAGGCTACACGGCTTCGACTTTTCTAATGGATACACCAACCACTTTTCCTGGAGGTCAAGGTTTGCCTGATTACAAACCAGTTAATTATGATGGTCAATTTCATGGATCGCTTCAAGTCAGATTTGCTTTAGGTAATTCGATTAACGTAGCTGCCGTCAAGATGTTAGCTAAGGTTGGTTTAACTAATATGCTGACCACTGGTTACGAAATGGGTTTATCGACTCTGGAACCGACTAAGGAGAATTTGCGACGTTTGGGCTTGTCAGTTACTTTGGGTGGCGGTGAAGTTCGTTTACTTGAGTTAGCTCAAGCTTATTCGGCTTTTGCCAACAGCGGTTATCGGGTTGATCCAATTTCGATTCTTAAAGTTGAAGATAATGATGGTCGGGTGTTAGAAGAAACCAAACCCGTGGCCGGCAAGCGAGTTTTGAGTGAGGCCGAGGCCTTTATTATTTCCCATATTCTTTCCGATAATAGTGCTCGTTTACTTACTTTTGGTGAAAACAGCGCTTTGGTTATTTCCGGAAGACAGGTAGCGGTTAAAACTGGAACAACTAATGACAAGCGAGATAATTGGACAATTGGTTGGACGCCCCAGGTGGTAGCTGGAGTCTGGGTGGGTAATAATGATAACACGGAGATGACTCAAGTGGCTTCAGGCGTTTCGGGGGCGGCTCCTATCTGGCGACGGGTGATTATGGCGGCGCTTAAAAATAAACCTAATATTGGTTTTGCCACGCCTACGGGAGTAATCACGGCCGAAGTTGATCTTGTTTCTGGCTATCGGGCTCATGACGGTTTTCCTTCAAGAACCGAATATTTTGTCCAAGGAACCGAGCCAACCGGTGAAGATCCAATTCATGCTAAGTTGAAACTTTGTCGTGGCCAGGATAAATTGGCGACTCCGGCTCAAGTGGCCCGAGGTGATTATGAAGAGAAAGAATATTTTGTTTTTAAGGAGGAAGACCCACTTTCAGCTGGTGGTATTAATCGTTGGCAGGAAGGAATTAACCAATGGTTAGCAGGCCAATCAGATTCTCGTTATCATCCCCCTACCGAATATTGTGGCGATGTTGAAGAATTAGAAGTAACCATTGACGAGCCAGGTAATGAATCGCAAATTGACAGTAATGAGGTTAGAGTTAAAGGCAGGATTATTTCTAAAAATTCAGTTGAAGAAATTAAGATTTTGATTAATGGTGAAACTAAGGAGACGATTGAGAATAGCAGTAAATTTGATAAGATTTTTACTTTAGATAAGGGTCCTTACACGATTAAAGTTTGGGCCAAGGATGAGAAAGGCAAAACGGCTGATCGAGAAGCCAAAATTGGCGTAAAAGTTCCTTGGGATTGGGAGCCTTCGCCCTCTCCTAGTCCCTCTCCTAGTCCTTCCCCTATCTCATCGCCGAGTTCTTAGGGCTAGTCGCCGAGACATGATATAATTTTCTTAATAAAACATCTGTCTAGATAAAAATATGAATGGAATAGAAGAAGAAAAGAGGGCTCAGTATGTTGGACCTCGTTCTGCTTGGGAAGATTATAGGGATGTAATTGAGCGTGAATACAATATCTCTTTTACAAATGGCGATGAACATGCAGAGCCGTTACTTCACGAATTTTATACTCTTCGTATATTTCATCGAGAAGTAGGAGAAATTAATCAAGAAGAAGTTAAAAGATTCTGGAAAGAAGCTGAAGAGGAATTGCCGGGTTTTAGTGACAAATACGAAAGAATCATTGGTTTTATTGTTCGGAATATTTCTGTTGAATCTAGATTTTAATTTTGGCTCGGAATTTCCTTTTAACACTTTGAATAATCTTTTTCCTGATCTTCTCTACTTCTTTATCCGTTAAGGTCTTTTTATTGCTTTGATAAGTAATTCTGAAGGTTCGAACTTTTTTATAAGTATCGAGTAATTCGACCTTAGTAATTAATTGGCTAGTTTTCTTAATTGATTCAATTATCTCCCCTACCAGAGTTTTCGGAGGAACAATAAAAGCCAAGTCTTCAACAATGGCCGGATATTTTGAAAGAGGCAGATATTTTTTGGTTTTAGAAGCTTGTTTAATCAGTTCTTGAAAGTCTAAGTCAAAAACAATCACTTTTTTCTTAATTCCAAATTTTACTAGGATATGGGGACTGATTTCACCCACCACTCCCAGTGAGTTACCTTTAACTATTATTTCGGCTGTTCTTGAAGGATGAAAGACTTTGCCATAAAAAGTTTTCTTTAATTGATAGGGTTCAAAATGATAAACATCAATTCCAACTGATTCGAGAATAGTCTCAAAGATACCCTTGACTTGATAAAATTTATTGCCAGTCAGGGCGCCACTAAGATTTAAAGGTTCTTCAGTCTTAGGAATTTGGCCTAAATAGACTCGGGCTAATTCAAAAATTTTAATTTCTTCAAAATGAGGTTGGTTAAGATTAATTGCTTTTAAAATGCCTACTAAGAGAGTGGATCTAAGGTATTCATATTCTAAACTAACCGGATTAGCTAATTTAATCGCTTCTTGAGTGTCAGCTTCTATCTTTTTCAGCTCTTCTCGACTAAGAAGACTGTAAGTATTGATTTCCGTAAAGCCGGCACCTTTAAGAAGATTTTTAACTTTTTTTTCTAGTTGATAATCTCGTGAATAAGCGACTTCTTTGGTGGGAACTGATCCTCGAGGTGTGGTTAATTTAAATCGATTGTAACCGTAGATTCGAGCAATTTCTTCAATTAAGTCTTCTTCAATCTGGAGATCGCTTCGGTAGGTAGGGACGGTGGTTTCAATAAGATCCTGATTAATTTTTTTGGGTGATAAGTTTAGATTCTCAAAAATGGCCATTATTTCTTTTTCGGAAATAGATTCGCCTAGGACTTTATTAGTTCTTGAAATACTTACTTTCAATGGCCAGGGTTCGAATTCTTTTTTCTTTAGGTCAAAAAGCTTGGAGGCAATTTTGCCCTCCCCATATTTGAGAATGAGATTAGCCGCTCTTTTAACGGCCTCAACGGTACCACCTGGATTGACGCCTCTTTCATAAATATAAGAAGCATCAGATTGGAGGGAAAGAGCTTGGCCAGCTAAACGAATTGGGACGCCAGGATGAACCGGTGAATGAAGGTAGACGGTCTTTGTTTTTGGTGTAATTCCTGTATTTTCTCCACCCTTGATTCCGCAAAGGTCAATCACCCGATTAGGGGCATCCTTAATGATAATCGCTCCCGGAGGCAGTTTATAATTGAGACCGTCAACGCTTTTGAAAGATTCGCCACCTTTAGCTCGGGTGATCTCGATTCTTTTAGGTTGAAGAGTATCGTAATCAAAAGCATGAAGCGGGTTGCCTAATTCAAACATAACGTAGTTGGTAATATCGACAAGATTATTGATCGGGCGTAAACCAATCATCTTTAATCTTGCCTGCATCCAGATAGGTGATGGTTTTATTTTAACTTGATCAATGATAACCGCCGAATATCTGGGTGTGTCTTGGGGATAAACAATGATTTGTTTAATCGTTAGAATCTTTTTAGGAGAAGCTAATTCTTTGATTGGAGGGAGCTTAACTTTGACTTGACTAATGGCCGCGATTTCTCGGGCAATCCCTAAAAGGGAAAGCCAATCAGGTCGATTGGGCGTCACTTCAAGATCAAGAATAATTTCCTTACCTTGTTTATTTGTTCCTTCGACCGCCAAACCGATTTCCGTTAATCTTTCGACTAACCGAGGGAGTGGTATTTTAATCTCGACATAGTCTTTAATCCAATCAAGGGGTACTAGCATTTTAGAATTGGTTTAAAATCCTTAAATCAGGCGTAAATAATAATCTTAAGTCGTGGATGTTGTATCTCAAGCTGACAATTCGAGAAAGACCAATGGCAAAAGCAAAACCAGTATATTTTTGCGGGTCAATTTGGCAAGCTTTAAGAACATTAGGATGAATCATCCCGGCAGGCAGGACTTCGCTCCAGCCAATCCCTTTACAAAAAGGACAGCCTTTACCTTGACAAAGAGTACATTCAAGATAAGTGTCAACGCCTGGTTCAACAAAGGGAAAGTAAGTGCAGGCAAACTTAATTTTGGTTTTTTCTCCCATTAGTTTTTTAAGGACATATTCAATTGTTCCGAAGAGATCAGTCAAGGTAATCTTTTTATCAACGGCAAAGCCTTCAACCTGCCAGAATTCAAAGCCATGAGAAGCATCAACCTGTTCATAGCGATAACATTTGCCAGGGACAATCACTCTAATCGGGGGTTTTGTTTTTTCCATCACTCTCCCCTGCATGGCGGAAGTATGGGTGCGAAGAAGAATTTCTCCAGGCAGAACTTTGGTCCCTTTAGTTTCTAGATAGAGGGTCATTTGGGTATCTCTAGCGGGGTGATCTTTAAGGAAATTAAGAATTTCGAAATTATGACGATCATCTTCAATTTCTGGTCCTTCGGCTACCTGATAGCCAATTTGTTTAAAAACATTAACTGTTTCGTAAAGAATTTGCGAGAGAGGATGGAGGTGACCGATGTTTGGTTTTAAACCCGGAGCCGTTACATCAAGCCATTCTTTCTCAACATCAATTTTTTTGGTTGTTTGGGCTTTTTTAGCGTCTTTGAGAGCTTGGTCAATTGCTCTTTTAGCATCATTGGCCGTTTGGCCGATTTCCTTTCTTTTTGAAAGATTTAAAGAAGGAATTTTTTTGAGAAGCTGGGTGATTTCACCTTTTCTGCCCAGATAAGCAATTCTTAATTCTTCTAATTCCTGGTCAGAATCAGCTTCAAGAATAGCTGAGATCGCTTGGTTTTTGAGATTTTGGATTTTATTTAAGTCCATGTTTTTTATTCTAACAGATTTTCAGTGCCAGGACTCGGAGTCGAACCGAGATCTCGTGTTTTTCAGACACGCGCCGTGACCACCTTGGCTATCCTGGCCAATTAAAAACTCCCCTTTCGGGGAGATTCTTTTTTATTTTTTTGTTCTTAAAATTGCAAAATCCAACCTCCCCGTTTCAACAGCTTAGGTAAAGAAAAACTTAAAAAAGGCTGTTTGGGTAATGGTTGGAACTTGCATTGGGATTATTTTATTAGGCTTTTTGGGCTTTGTCAACTATTTCTTTGAAAGTAGAAGAATCGGAAAGAGCCAAATCAGCCAGAACTTTGCGATTAAGCTCGATTTTGGCTTTTTTCAGGCCGTTAATGAATCGGGAATAAGAAATTTCGTGCGGGATTAAGGCGGCGCTAATCCTTATAATCCAGAGTTTTCTCAGGTCTCTTTTTCTCAGTTTTCTGCCCATAAAGGCGTATTGGCCAGCATGAAGATCAGCTTCCTTGGAGACTTTGTAAAGTCGACCCTTGGTCATCCGAAAGCCCTTAGTTCTTTTAAGGACTCTTTTATGACTTTTTCTTCTGGTGGTTCCGGTTTTGACTCTGGCCATCTTATTCTCCTAAAATCTTTTTTATCTTTATTCTCCAAGCCCCTTTGACTTCTTTAGGGACTTTTTGACTTCTGATTTGACTTTTTCTCTTTTTTCTTCGTAAATGGCTTATATGGGAACCCCGCCGCATCACTTTACCAGTTTTGGTAATCTTAAATCTATTGGCGACTGACTTTCTGGTTTTCATCTTTTGTTTCTTGGCCACTTTTACCTCCTTTAACTGGTTTGAGCACCACTTCTAATTTTCGACCGACAAATTTAGTTCCTAAATCAACTTCTGAAAGAGATGCTAGTCTTTCTAAAGCTTTTTCAATTAGTTTGTAACCGAAATCTTTTTTCGTAATCTGGCGGCCTTTAAAAAAAACCGCAATTTTGACCTTATTCCCCTCTTTTAAAAACTCTTCAGCTCTTTTTAATCTAAAATTAAAATCATTATCAGCGATGAAAGGGCTTAGTTTAACTTCCTTGAGATTAACCTTTTTCGCTTTCTTTTTTTCTTGTTGTTCTTTTTTTGCTTCTAAGAATTTAAACTTTTTAAAATCGACAATTTTACAGACTGGAGGTTTAGCATTA
>DATKWU010000001.1 GCA_035529375.1 Patescibacteria group bacterium | reverse complement strand
TGTTAAATAAAGGGGAACGATGACGTTAATAGACCAGTATTTCAGTCCAGATTTAGAGATCCCGCCTTCTTGGCTCCCTTTGCTTGAGAAAATTATGCGGTGGTATGATAACCAAAAGTACCCTATTTTTGGGCCTTTCTTTAGTCATGGGACTAGGAGCGCCAAGGCGGAAAATAAAGAGCGGACTTATTTATACAAAATATCTGACGCTTGGAAAGAATTAGATCAGGAAACTAAAGACGCTTGGGAGACTGCCTCGGCTTTTGGGACCCTAAATCGCTATCAGTTATTCACGTCTGACTACTCTTACCGAAGAAAAATTGGCCTTTCCTTACCCGGCGCTCCTAATGCTTTTCATCAGTTATTTGGTATGCGTCTCCAAAATCCGAGCGGATCAGTAAACGTCCGTCTCCGGAGGGATGAAAAAGATTTGGTTGGTCCGGTGACGATTGCTTTTAATTATCTTAAAACAGAAAACGCGCCAACTGGTGATCTGCCTTTTAAGTTTATTGCCACTCTCTATTATTTTGCTGATGGCCAAAACAAGGAAATTACTCATGAGTGGTCTGCTCCTGCTGGCAACGTTGATTGGGTGTCGGTTTTTGAGCAATTTGGAGTAGTGGGGCTTCCTTATTTTCATCTCAGACTAATTTGGTATTTTGATGGCTACGACGCGATTGTGGACCTTGACAGATTGCTTATTTCCGATCAAAATGGAGATAAGTATAGGGAAGACTGGCAGTTTAAGGCTGGTAAAACATGGAGTTATGATGATCTTTATCGAAAAACTGGCTGGCTTTTTACTCCCGGTTTTCGGGTCCCTTATTTTGAAGTATTATACTTAGTCTAAAACTATGGCTGATCCAGTAACTTGGTACACTTTAGCGCGAACGATTGATGATCTTGAGACTATTCAAGAGAAAATTGACGCAAAACTTCTTACTCATAATCTAGATCCTTCTGCTCATGGTCAAACGGCTGAGTCTCTTTGGGAACATCGCGTTAAACCTCTCCTAGATCATATAAATTACTCGATTTACAATTTCAAGGTCAATCCGGCCGCGAGAGTCTTTAAAGCGATTGTAGCTGAAGGTGGGGAGGGTGATTTTAGAACGATCCAAGAGGCGATAGATTACGCGGATTTATTTGGGGGAGGGCAGGTCTTTATTAAAGCGGGGACTTACGATATAACTTCTGACCTTATTTTGTATTCAAACATTCAGCTTATTGGAGAAGATGATGACACGGTAATTTTAGATTTTGGAGAGAGTGACGCTCAAGTACTGATAGCTGGTAGTGTTGGGAATTATAAGAGAAATATAACTCTCGAGAAAATCAATTTTAAGGATGGTGAGAACGAGGATGGTCTTATTTGGATTACTTATGTTGATAACGTGACCATTGAGGGCTGTAAATTTACTCACTCGGCCGCAACCACGACTTTAAATAATGGCTGGATTGGAATTACCACTAATTCTTCCCGTATTTTTGTAAGAAGAAACCGCTTTTTATCGGGGACGAATTATATTTATCTTGATGCGGTCAATAAGTTGTGGATTCTTGAAAATTATTTTTACTACTCTCAGCGCAATGGTCTTGTCCATGGCGGAGGTAGTCACGTAATTATCCGAAATAATGTTTTTGAAAGCATGAGGCAGAATGTTAATTATGAAGGCGCGATTTTCTTTGAGAACAATATTACTAATCTCCATATTGAAGGCAACCAATTTATAAATTGTAAAGGCTACGTCATTAACTTTGCTGGCCTGACTAGAGCTATTATTGTTGATAATCGGATTGACGGGATCGCTCTTACTTCCTATGGTATTTATTTATCCTATTGCGTGCGTTGTACAATTTCTGGAAATAATTTTGACAATTTTGATCAAAGCGGTATTTATCTTGAAGATTCCGATAAAAATGATATTGTTGCTAATGTGATTACTAATTGCGATGGCTACGGAGTTTGGATTTCTAATGTCGGTTGCGATAAAAACGTGGTGGTCGGGAATGTTTTAACTGATAATGGTCTTGGAGGAATTAGAGACGATGGAGCTGGCACAATAAAAGATCACAACGCGACTTAAAAATGGTATCAACTAAAGAGGCGACTGAGGAGCTTTATAAATACCCTTTTTGCCGGAAGTGTAAGGCTCCCTTGAGCAAAAAGTGGATAGTGAAGCTAAAAAAGGAAAAATCGCTTCCTGTTTGCGAAGTATGTTATCCTGAAGTGAAAGCATTATTTCTTAAACTTTGGCCAATATGGCAAAAATTCAGTCTGCGATAGCTCAACAATTTCCTGAAAGGGTAATTCCTTTGATCAACGCGGCTTCGACCACGATTGATATTGTGATGTATCAATGGAAGTGGTATGGCCATGAGTCTGCCGGTGGCGTCCAAAAACTCAATTTGGCGGTGTTAGGGGCGCTTAGACGAAGGGTTAAGGTGCGGGTGTTGCTTAATACCGAAAGCATGGGTCACGCGATCACTAAGATTAACGCCAAAACCGCCTCCCATCTTCAAATGCATGGTGCCGAGATTAAATTCGGGCAGGTGGGAGTGATTACCCATGCGAAAATGCTGATTATAGATGGTAGAATCCTTGTTTTAGGCTCTCATAATTTCTCAAAAGGGGCCTTTTCTCGCAATCAAGAAGCCTCGATTATCGTTGAGAGTGTTGATGAGATTAAGCCTTATAGAGATTATTTTGATGGTTTGTGGAGACAATTTACTTAAATGGAATTATTGTCTGGTTTTAGACAGCCCTTTTATAATTTGCTATGATTGTAGAGTATGCCAAAAGTAACTGGACCTTGTTTTTCACTTTCGGCCGTCAAAACTCTTAAAAAGTTGCTGACTTTTCAGAGGAAAAAGGGGCTGAATTTAGTCACTAAATACAAAAAACCCGGGAGTAGAGAACCTTTTACTCCTTCGCCTAAACAACAAGAGCAGAGGGCTGAGATAGGGGGGCTAGTAGCTCAATGGCAGTCTTTAGGCTCGATTGCGAAGGGTGTTTGGGATAATTATGCTGGAATAATTAAGTATGTTGGCACCGGTTATCATTATTTTATTTCGAAAGGAGGTATAATGCCGTCTTTAACTGATGTCCGAATTTTTTTTGGGGACTTTATAGCCAGAGTTACTCCTGAAGGTTGGCTCGAAACTAAGAGTCATTCGTCTGATTATTGTTTTGGAGAAGATTTTGCCGCCGCGCAAGAGGATCAAGTAATAATTACTCCGACTGCTGGAAAAAAGATAAAGGTTGTTCAGGTTTATGTTTCGACTAAAGATGAAGTAACTGATGTCACTCTCAAATTCGCTGATAGTGGCAATATCTTTTTTAAGCTGTACACTGCGAAGAAACAAGCTCAAGCAGGAAACGTCATTTGTGGCGAGGGTGCGGTTGCTGAGGCGATTGAGTTGACTTGTGGAGAAGGAACTTTTGTCTCAGTTAGTTATGATGAGGTTGAATAAAAAATTCGATGGTAAAAATTCGCGGTCCAGCCTATTCAATGACTGCTCAGGGTTGGCTAGGGAGAAGTTTTTATGCTAAACATGGGATCGTTCCTATCCCTTACCCGGTTGGGTTGTTGCCGAAGCACTTAACTCACTCTGTTTATTATTCAATTAAAGGGTGGTGTTATCAGCGAAGGCGAACGTGGCACGGAGTCATTTGGTCAGCTATGAGGCCGCCGATTTCGGTTCAACCGAATACGGCGATTCAGTACGCCTACAAGCAAGTATTCGCTGAGGGTGTCCATACGTGGCAGGGGATGGACCAAGCGACCAAGGATGTGTATAATAAGTGGAGATATCCTGTTAAAGCCTCTGGCTATAATAGATTTCTCAGGTGGTACTTAAAGGAGAATTTAGCTTTTGAAATGGAAGATAAATATATTGCGACTAAAATAGTGGCCGCCGATGGATCCGGGGACTATACCGATATTCAGTCGGCTCTTGACGCCTTGCCAGCCGGCGGAGGATTGGTTTTTGTTAAGGAAGGCACCTATACCCTTACTTCAACGATTACGATTGCTAAATCGAACGTCACGCTTGCTGGTCAAGGAGACGCGACGATTATCAAAATAGGTGATGGGGCGGATATTAACGCGATCACTCTTGGAGACGGGGTTGATCCTTATTCAAACATTGTTATTAGGGACCTAAAAATTGACGGGAATGAAGATAATCAAGCCTCAAACGGAATTGGAATTAAGATTTTAGGTCAAGTGTCAAGGGTTGTTATTGATGGGTGCCATGTAGTCGAGACAAGAGACTTTTCTGTTGACTCTGATCAGGATTCAAGCTATTTAACGATTATTAACTGTCTCTTTGACTCAGACGCCGGTGGAGTGAACGTCAATTATTGCCACAACTTTGTTTTTGCTTTTAACGTGATTGCGACGGCTTCGCATATTGGTGTTTGGCTCTATAATTCAAACAATTTTTTGCTTCTTGGCAATTATATTAGGAACCCGGGGCCAGTTGGTTTTTCTTCTGCCAACATTTTTTGTTCAGGTTGCTCTCGAGGTCAGATTATTGGTAACGTAGTCCTTGAACATTATTATAATGATATTTGGCTAAATGGGTGTAGTAGAGTGGTTATTTCAGACAACGAGATTGGTGGAGACAACGAGATTGGGATTAACATCTATGAATCAACTGATTGTCGGGTAATTGGGAATTATGGGACGACGTTGAATCAGGGTATTTCTGTAATGAGTTCGTCTAGATGTATAATTATTGGCAACGAATTTGAAGCTAGTCAATGGGGGGCAATTAATATTTGGGGCAGTACTGATTGTATTGTCAAAGGAAATTTCTTGAAGGATAATAGTGTGGCTACGGATAATACTTATGATGGTGTTAGGCTGGATGGGACTTGTTTAAGGTGTGTTATTTCTGGAAATGTCATCTATGAGGTGGCGGCGAATAAGGCTAAATATGGGATTAATGAAAATAATGCCGCCTGCAATTATAATTTGATTCAGGGAAATATAATTAGGGGCTGGCAGACAGCCTCGGTTCGAGTTCAAGGCGCTAATAGCCTTGTGGACACTAATATAATTTAAATGTCAGGAGCAGAACCATCAAAACCAGTTTTACACGCACCTACTCATAATGTTGGGGGTAGTGACGTGCTTACTTTTCCGGCCAAACTGACTTATACCGAGTTATATGCTAGTTTTCAGGCGGTAGGAGATGGTGGTTGGGAAGAAAAAGACTTGGCTGCTTTTGGAATTCCGGCTAGTGCGGTTTGCGAGATTGTGATGAAAAATACAGATACTAATGCTGAGTTAAATGCTGGCGTTAGGAACACTAGCTCGGCTTTGGCTCGTCTTTTTCAGCTTCAGGAAGCAGAGGCAGGGGGTGGTGATTTTGTTTCGGTTCATGTTAAAGCTGACGCGAATAAAAAGATTGATATTTATGCTGAGGTTGCGGCTGATATTTATTTTTATTTGGTCGGGTATTGGAGCTAAATTACTGATTGACAATGATTTGACTTATAGTTTATACTCATGATGAACGGTGGACCCCCGTAACCCACCGATCAATTTATTTACTATTCGGGGAGAAAGGACAGCTAAAGCATGACCCGTGTTACTGGTCCCTGTTTCGCGCTTGACGCGAGGAAAACTTTAGGTGGGACTCTCACCTATTCGTTTTGGCGTGGTATTAACTACGTCCGGGCTAGAATTGTGCCTCACAATCCTAAGTCCGACAAGCAGACAGCGGTTAGAGGGGTTTTAACCGATGGAGTTTCCAAGTGGCGGTTTGGGATGATCACTGGAAGCGACAAGAACTGGTGGAACACCTACGCCAAGGGTTTAGGTGAGTCCGGATTCAACCGCTATATGCGAAAGTATATAGAGGATAACTATGATTCGGACGCTGGCGAAGCAGTCGCCGCCCAGGTTCTTCCTTCTCCTCAATAAGGTTAGCCGACTTTTATGGAAGCTCTGTCTAAAACTCATCTGAGAGTAAATAATAAGCATTGGCTGATTAAGCACCCGGCAATTCAGAAGGCAGGGAAGGATTTTGCGTCCTCTTTAGCTAAGGAAGCCGAGAATTTGCCGGAAGATTTTTTATTGGCTCCGGTTATCTTTTCTCCTGATAAACAGATTTTCTTTCATGGTGGTGATTTCCTTCCTTTCACTCATTTGCCTATGCCTTGGGCGGGTAACGAGCTTTGGATTGGACAATATCCTGAAACCCGTGAGGTGGGTTTTATTCCTCTTTTTGCCTTTCTTATACCTGATCATCTTTATAAGAAATTGAAGCCACCACCTTCTTTTGGAGATAATATTGTTGAACACGGCGAATTTGTCATGCGGGCCAAAGAGCTAGGGGTGAAGTGCTTTGTTACTCCTAAAGTCCATTGTCTTTATCCTTATGCCTATAATCCTGAGATGGGTAAAGAGAAGTTTAAGAAGGTGGTTACTAAAGGCTTGGAGGAGTTTGATAAGAAGTGGAAGGATAAAATTGAGCGAAAACAACGATTTCCGGTTGTGGTTCAGACAATTATTAGCCAGGCTGGCGGGTATAATATTCATGCCTATAATTTTTGTAAAGAACTCTTTGAGGCGGGAATTCAAGTTTATTATCACTTTATTGGCGGGACTAATGAAGATGAGGGTGAGTCGGGTTGTGCTTTTATAGATGATTTTAAGACCCGCTACGGGTCCATGAGGCTTCCTCAGATAACTCTTTGCCATGGGACTAATAACTTCAAAAATTCTGGTGATTACAAGATCGCTTTCTCTACCACCGAGGTTGATGGTATTCCCCATGAGTGGGTAGAGTGTTTTAATGAGATGGACGAAGTTTGGGTTACTTCGGAGTTTGTTAAAAAATCTTTTGTTTCCTCCGGTGTCAAAAAACCGGTCTATGTGATTTATGAAGGCGTGGATCCTAATTATTTCCATCCCGGGATCTCTCCCTTTGCTAATCCTCCGAAAGAGTCTTTCAAATTTATGTCTAATTTTGCTTGGGGGAGAAGGAAGGGAGTGGATGTTCTTTTTGAGGCTTTTCGCAAGGAATTTTCAGAAGATGAGGACGTTTCCTTTATCTTAAAAGCCTTGCCTTCTTATTTTGGTCACAAGATTAAAGACGAGTTGGATCTGGTTTATAATCGCAAGGGCGCGGCCAAGGTTTATCTTTATGATATTGAGCTTCAAAAATACGAATTGGGTCGTATTTACCGGATGGCAGACTGTTTTGTTTGGCCAACCAGAGGTGAAGGCTTTGGTTTGCCTCCGATCGAGGCTTTGGCTTGCGGATTGCCGGTTATTGCTTCCGATCATTCGTCTCACATGGAATTTCTGAAAAAAGATGGTAAACCATTACCCGGGGTTCTTCCTTTGGAGGGCAAGCTCGCAAAATATGATAAAGGCGACTCTATTTACTACCCGGGGTTTAACTGGTTTAACCCGTCAGTCTCTCACTTGCGCAAGCTAATGAGGTATGCTTTTGAAAACAAAGATAAGCTGAAAAAAGAAGCCTTAATTTCATCTGAGTATATTCGTAAGAACTGGAATTGGGGCATTTCCACTCAGACTGTCGTTGAACGTCTTGAAGAAATTTATAAAAAGAGATGGAAAACTTCCTAGATTTTAATAAGGACTGGTTTTTTAAGAAGTATCACAAAAAGGCCATTAAGCGTTATTGGACCTGGAAGGCCGCGTTAAATCTTTTTCTTCAACGCGGAGGAAAAAACATAGTCGAAACCGGGACGATCCGCCAAAAAAATGATTGGGGTGGTGGTATGTCCACCTTGATCCTCGGAGATTTTTGTAAAAAGTATAATAAACACCTTTGGACTGTGGACATAGAACCGGAGGCGATTGAGGTTGCTAAGCAAGTGACGAAACGATTTGCTGGGGATATTAATTATTTTGTTAGCGACTCAATCGAATTTTTAACAAAGTTTAATTTCCCGATTGATCTTCTTTATTTAGACTCTTTTGATTGCCCGTTAGAGTTAGATAAAGACCCCTTACCTGCTCAGTCTCATCAACTAAAAGAATTAAAGGCCGCGTGGCCCAAGCTATCAAAAAAGGCAGTCGTTCTCTTAGATGATAGCGGACACCCTAATGGTGGGAAAACCCGTTTTTCAAAAGAGTTTTTAAGGAAAAAGGGATTGGAGATGGTTTTGGAGTACCGGCAGTCTCTTTGGATAAAATGAGGGAAAGAGAAAAAGAGGATAAACTGACTGCCTGGCTTCAAGAACGGGGTTTATCTCGAGAAGATTTGGCAGAAGTTGGGGGCTGTTTAGACGAAGCTGAACGATTAGCAAGAATGGGGTTTATCGGTTGGCAGGAGAAGCGAGGAAAAAATGAAACTTTTGTATCTTAGTTGTCATTCGGTCCTAGAGTATGATGAAGTGAAGCTTTTTACTGAGCTTGGAATTGATGTTTTTTCTCACGGAGCTTATACTAATCCCTTGAAGCCGGGCGATCCAAAACGCCCGTCAATCGAGGCTAAATTTCATCAAGACCTTTATAATCTTTCGATTACCCACTCAAAAGATGATCTTCATAAGGATATGATTGAGTGGGCTGACGTTATTATTTGTATGCACATTGTTGATTGGCTCACGAAAAATTGGGGGAAGCTGAGGCATAAACGGGTGATTTATCGCTCAATCGGCCAGTCAACTTTAAACGTTGAAGAAATGTTAAAACCCCTTCGGCGAGATGGGTTAGAGGTAGTCCGTTATTCTCCCCGAGAAAAAACTATTCCTGGTTTTGTTGGCGAAGACGCCATGATTCGTTTTTACAAGGATCCTGATGAATTTAAGGACTGGACGGGTCAAGAAAAGAGGGTTTTAACCATTGGTCAATCAATGAAAAGTCGAAAAGACTTCTGCGGATATGAAGTCTTTGAAAAAGTAACACGGGGAGTCCCCCGGTTGCTAGTAGGACCGGGAAATGAGGGGACAAAGGACATATCAACCGCCTTATTCGATTATAGTGCCTTAAAACGCGTCTTACAGAACTTTCGTGCCTATTTTTACACTGGTACTTTTCCAGCTTCTTATACATTAAATTTTATTGAGGCTTTGATGACTGGTATTCCGATCGTGGCTCTCGGACCTGAATTAGGCAGTTCGCCTTTTGAGCGCGGTCAAGACACTTACGAAATTCCGGATATTATTAAAAATGGTGAAAATGGCTTTTTTTCTGATGACTTGGAAGAATTGCGAAAATATATTGATGTTTTATTTAATGATTATGCCCTTGCTCAAAAAATTGGTGAGGCCGGTCGCCGGACGGCGATCAAATTTTTCGCTAAAGAGAAGATTAAAAAGGAGTGGAAGGAGTTTTTAGATGTCTGATAGGAAGATTTTTGGCAACGAGCGTGATCCAGAATTGCTTGAATTAGAGCGATTTTTAAAGAATTGTCGAGTTACTAGAGATTCGATTTTAGATATAGGGCCGTGGAGTGAGGGGTCAACTAAAATATGTTCTGATTATACCCATTATCTTGATACGATTGATCTTGTTCAGAGAGAAGCGCTTGGAAAAATGGTCAAAAATCAGTATGTAGAGGATTTTCTGTTTTTTGACCTTCCTCAGTATGATTTTGTGGTCTGCGTTTCGACTCTTGAGCATATTGGAGTTACTCCGATTGCGATGAGGGACTGTCGGGAAATGGAGCTTCTTGCGGTTAAGAAAATGATAGGACTGGCAGAAAAAGGTGTCTTTTTGAGTTTTCCTTACGGGGAAGCAATTTTGATTAAGGCGAAGTATAATAATATTGACCGGACAATGGTAAAAGAGATGGAAAAGATGGCGAGAGGCTTTAAGTTTGAGAAGAAATTTTTATCAACGGCTACCTTGTCGGATCCGGATAGTTGGCAAGAAGTGTCTCAGGATGAAGCGGATAAGGCGACTAATGAGCTTTCAGGAGGAATTAAGACAATCTGTATTATTAGTATGTTAAAATAAACTAAGGAAGGGGGTGAAGAATTTGGCTAGTTTGAAATTTAAGTTGATTAGGGCTGATGGACCTCATGTGTCATACTTTGATTTTGACACTTTGGAAGCGTTGGTGGAGAAGGTAGCTGAGTTAGAAGCTACGGCGCCAGTACCGGCAGAGCCAGTACCGGCAGAGCCAGCTCCAACCGCGCCAGTACCAGAGCCGGCGGGAGAGGATGGGGAAAAAAAAGAGGAGCTTGAGTCAGAGGTTAAGCCTCCGACTGAGGAGCCAACTGAGTAAATTGTTGAGGAGTTAAAATTATGAAGCCTGATATTATAGTAACTTGGCCTAGTGGGCTAGATTACCCGCTTTGGCGATGGTTTATTAAGCAGTATCGGAAGCTGTTTAATGAGGTTATTGTCGTCTTTTACCCTCATGGTAGTCTTGATTTCTCTCTTTTCCTAAAAGAGAATTTTTTGGAGACCACTTTCTTAATTTCTGACACCCATACTGAACATTGGCGTGAGGACGCGGTTAACACAGCTCTTAATCAAGCTAAAAGTGATTGGATTTGGTTCACCGAGCAAGACTTTATTGTAAAAGATCAGTATTTCTTTGACCGAGTTTTTGAGGCGATGAAGAAGTTTGATGTTATCGGGACCCGCCAGGGTATTCGACTTCATCCTTGCTGTATTTTTGCTAAAAAGGAGCTGGTTCTTAAAACTAACCGCGATTTTGGAACGGGTGAAAAAGATTGGGACCACTTCTCAAAAGTCACTAAACAACTCGAGGAAACGGCTAAAATTGGCTTTCTTGAGGACTTGGGACTAAAGGAAGGTCGTGACTGGTATCACATGACCAGTTTGACTTGGAATTATTTTAGAGCGATGGACAACGAGATTAAGGACTTCCACGAACCAGCTAACTTTTTAGTCTGGAATTTTTATAACCGGATGGCAAAGGTTCCCCAGGATCCAAAGTTTATGGCGCTTTCTTACCGAGTTGAGCAACTGTTATCATCTTTTGGGAAATTTTTAGAGTAGTGAGAAATTATAGGCTAGTGAGACGTCTTGTCGGCCGGGACCCGAAATGAGGCTAAACCCGAAAAAGTCGAAAAAACTATAAGATTAAAATAAAATGTTAAACCGCGACTATATAGTTATGCTCTCAAAAAGAGAAACTGATATTAACGAGCATTTGCTTACCCTCTACAATCTTGTTCTTGAATTAAAAGCTAAGGTTGTGGTTGAGCTTGGAGCGGGGCAGTCTACCTTTGCCCTTTGCGCGGGAGTTAATGCCACCGAGGGCCACCTTTTTAGTATTGATAAGGTTGCTGATGCTCATCTTCGGCTTTTCCCGGGAGGAGAAGGTATTTTAGAACCAGAGCCTAGACGTCACTTTATCCAAGGCGATGATGTGGCGATCGCGATGATGTGGAATGAGGGAATTGATTTCCTTTTTATTGATACCTCCCATGAGCGAGAACATACTAAAAAAGAGCTTGAGGAGTGGGGAAAGTGGGTAAAAGTAGGGGGCAAAATTGCTTTACACGATACCTTTCACAAGGTCGGTCATGCGGTAGGTTGTCGGGTTGGCGTAGATGAATTTATAGGAGAAAACCTGGGAATGTATAGCGTGGTCCACCATGAGTTTAAGGGGGGTCTAAGTATTTTGACTAAGTTAAATGCTAAAAAAACTGATTAAAAAATTACCAGAGCTTTATCAAGATATTGAGATTGATGGCAAGCTAGTGGCTAAAGGTAAAAGAGATTGTAAAAAGAGATGGGACTTGATGAAAAAGCATATTGGGTCCCATGACGTTGTGATAGATTTAGGCTCCGCGGAGGGTTATTTTGCTCATAAGATAGCAAGAGAATACCCTGATAGTTTAGTGATTTCTTTCGAAAGCGATCCTGTGATGTGTGAGATCCAAAAAAGAATTTTTCAGAAGGAAGGGATTTATAACGTGGTGGTCTGTCAGCATAGGTTGAGCCACGAAGATTTAGAGAAATGGGTTGGGTATGTTGACTGTTTTGATGTTATCTTGGCCTTGTCTATTTTACATCATTACCCGGCAGAGGACGTAGAGGGCGTTTTTGACTGCCTTCAGAAGCTATCCCCTATGATAATTGGCGAAGCGCCGGCAGAAGGCGAATTAGAGGCTTGTGGTGGTGAAGCAAAAGAGGTTGTCAATAAAATAACAAAGCAAAAGGTCGAGATTTTAGGGGAAGTGCCATCGCATTTGGGGGACTACAAACGCGGGGTTTGGATTAAAAGGCTTTGGCCGTCTATTGGTCAAAAGATTGTGAGAGAAGAAGCTGACGCCTATTTTGGCGTCTCTCATGGAGGCAGACATAAATTTGAGCTTATTTGGGATGGGGATTGGTTCTTAAATGGCGAACGTATTGTTGCCGGAGTCAATGTTTGGAATTTACTCAGTTTTAACATTATTTGGCCAGATAAAAAGTGGTGGAAGGCGCAGGTCAGCGGTGCTTATGAGTGTCTTGAATTTAAGTCAGATGTTAGGCTTTGGAATTTGCTCATGACTTCTACCGGTTTAAAGGCTTTTGACTATATGACTGAATTTCCAGACGGAGATCAAGCAGAGTATAAAAAAGGTGATTTGGAAAAGTTAGAGGAAAAACTAGATGAAAGTCTCCCCTGAACCAATTATTTCGATTATAATTCCGGTTGGGCCGGAGCGTGATTTTATTGTCCGAGGCTCATTACAGTCGCTAGTTGATAAAACAAGAGATAAAAGCCGGCTTGAAGTTTTAGTGAAAGTGGATTATGGGGATGATGAAACGATGGAAGCAATTAAGATTTATAAGGCTCTTTTACCTCTCAGAATTATCAGAATGGACGGCTCAAAGCGTGGATCTGAGCTGGCTAAATACGCGGATGTTCTTGCTGAATTTTCAAAGGGTAAACTAATTTGGTACTGGACTGATGAAGCTAGGATTTTGACTGATGGTTGGGAAAAAACGGTCTATGCTAAAGGAGTGATGGCAGATCAATTTGTGGTCTTTTTTGTTAATCCGAGCAAAATGATAGGCGATATTTACCCGATGATCACTCGAAGGTGGTATAAGACGATTGGCCATTTTGCCGCCCACATGGCCCACGATAGTTGTTGCCACGTAATAGCGGAGCGACTTAAAGGAATTGTTCAATATGTCAAAATGGATAATATTTTGATGAAAAATTCAACCTTTATGAAGGAAAACCCTGAGTATAGGCATTGGAAGCCAGAGAAGGATTTTTATGGTGATGAGATTCAAGCTGAGATAACAAAAGACGTTGAGAAAATAAGAAAGGCTCACTTGGAAGGGGAAGGATTATAGGATATGTTTTTAGACTTTGAACTCGGGTAAATTTTAAGGCTAAAAAAGATCGATCTTGTGCCTAAATTTCTCGATCGGGGAAAAACTATAAGATAAATGAAAGTCTTTGCTGACTACCATCACGGGGGTTTGTATCATGCTCTCCATATCCTCTTTGTCGAGAGGTTTGGCTGGGAATTGTTCCGGCCGATTGGTCTTGAGTGGGCTGAAAAAGGGATTTGGAGATATTCGGATAACCCACCGACTCATAGGCAGTATTTGGACCCGGTGAATTGCGAATTAAGACCGGACGGGTATTATTATTGGAGGGATAAGTCCGAGGAAATAGATCATAAATGTTTGACCTTTGAGCAGTTTCAAAAGACGGATATAGACATAATTTTAACAACGGTTTATCAACATAGATCTACTTTCTATGTTCTCCAAAAGGATCATAAACCGAAGGCAAAATTTGTAGTTTTAGAGGGCAATTCAGGAACTCCGGTTGATTGGTCCATTATTCCGAATTTTATTGATACGACCGGATTATATCCAGCTCCGGCCGAAGTCAAAAGAGTGGTTTGGCCCCAAGAGTTTCCGGACCATCTTTTCTATCCTCAGCCTCCTTCGAAAATTAAGAGGATCCGGCAATATCTGAATTGTTTTAACGAAACGCTTTATTATCCGATTTGGCACCAATACAAGGTTCTCATGCCCGATTTTGACTGGAAAATGCATGGATTAAATGGAGATGATGGTTTTATTACTCCAGTTTCGGCTTTGGCTGAGTCTATGAGATCAACTCAGTTTATTTGGCATATTAAACAGCACGGGGAGGGCTTCGGCCATATTATTCATAATGCCTTTGCGGTGGGTCGGCCGGTGATTACGGTCAAGAGTTTCTATGAAGGGAAGCTGGCTTATCCGTTGCTTGAGGACGGGGTTACTTGTCTTGATTTGGATGGAAGGTCGGTCGAGGAGAACGTGGCTCGAATTAGGGAATTCTCGGAACCGGAGAGATTAAAGGAAATGAGTGAAAATTGTCGGAAGAAATATCTTGAGATGGTTAATTTTGACCGAGAGGCAGAACGGGTAAAAGAGTTTATGAAGGACCTAAATTGAGAATTGCGACTAAAAAAAAGCCCGATCCTTTCGGACCGGGCCTTTTAAGCCTATCATCTAGATAAGGACTTGCTGGCGTTTAGAATCGCCAACCTCAAATTCCTTGAGGTAGTAAGTCAAAGCCTTTGTCACGATGTAAGACATGGGCTTTTCGAGACTATGGGATAGCCGAATTATTTTAATGGCCATCTCTTTGCGCAAGACAATATGAGCGCGAATATCGCCTTTCATGGTGAAATCCATGCCGGCGATGAAAGACGTCTGAAGTCTAGGCATGATAGTTCCTTTCTGCTGAGAGTGTAAATACTAGGGCTTGAGCTTTCTCAGCGAAGCTCTCACCATCTCTGAAGCTGGACACACGGAGTCAAGATAAATGTAATCATTTCTCGCTGAAGCGAAGCGGAAGGTCTTGATCGTGTGATACAATGAGGAGACAGAGAGCAAGAGAAGAAACCTTATTTTTGTTTCTTTTTGGTAAAAAGAAACTCGCGAGCCGATAAAATTGAGGCTAAATTGCCTATTGACAAGAAATACCGAGTTGTGAGACAATAGGACGTAATGAAGGATAAAAACACTATAAAGTCGTTCTTTATAATCCTCTTTATCCTTGCTATTTTCTTCTGGATTATTAATAAAAGGCTTTCTAATATTGAAAAAATGAGGTGCGACGTTTGGCGCTGGGAAGTCTGCGCTGAGTTGATGGGAAAATGAGTTTAGCATTATACAAAGTGGGTTATCGGGCTGAACAAAAAGCTAAGAAAACGCTCGAGGGGTGGGGTTATTTAGCGATCAGATCCGCCAAGTCCGGTGGCCCTTTTGATTTAATGGCCGTTGACGCCACTAGATTTGTTTTGGTCCAAGTTAAAGTTTGTCCTCATGGTAAAATCCCCACGTATAACAAAGTAAAAAAAGATCTAGCTGAAATTCCAGTCCCGGCCAACTGTAAAAAGGAGCTTTGGGTTTGGGAAAGAAGGAGTGGTTTTCACTACTTTGAAGTATAAAGTTAGGGGGTGAGATTAAAACATGGCAGAAGATGAAAAGAAACCTGAAGATGAAGAAGCAGAAGAAGAACCAAAGGGTGAGTGAATTTTCTGAGATCCCCGTGTAGGGCAGGCGCGGGGATGACAGAGGATTTATTACATGAAATACGAGGTTGACATTAGAGAGATTATAGATACTAAAGATGGGCTGTTTAATGAATTTGGGGTTTTTCTAAAAGGAACTCCCTTCCTGGTGGCAAGATCATTTCCGACTAAAATCAATGCTAAAACATGGGTGGCAATTTATAACGCAAGATACAGTAATCAGTTGACTCTAAAGGAAGAAAATGACACTTGAAATTAAAGAGCTAGTAGATGAAATTGAAAAGAGGACTAATCTTTACTTCGAAGTAGAAGATGCGGAGGGAAACCTCGTTGCCGGAGGTTTATATACAGTTGAGGAGTTGATTAAGTCGCTTAAAAGATTGGAGGGGGATCACCAACAAGCAATTCAGGCATTAAAGAAAAAGGTCAGGCAGGAGGTAATTAAGGGAAACGTGATTGAGCTTCCAGTAAAGTTAGAGGATAAGGTTATTGAGGGAGACTTATATTTATTAGGGGAAAATCAAATAGTGACTAACTGTGTGTTTTCAAAAAAGGATGGAGGGTTGGTTTAAATGACACCAAAAATTAGATGATTATAACGATTGTTGCTTTTCGAGATGATCAAGCAAGAAGCGTAGCTTATAAGAAGTTTGACACTACCCTCATACCCTACGTTACCATTGAGGAAGCAGTAAAATTCTACAAAAAGATGATTGAAAAGAAGGACGTTAAAGTGATTAGTACAAGGATAGTTAAAAAATGACACCAAAAATTAGAAAACCATTTGCCGGTGAATTTCCGATGACCTTAAAATTTGGGGACGCGCCAGAGTGGTATCTTAAAAGAGCTGGCTATCCTCACAACGGCCTGGACTTTGCCATGCCGGAAGGAACCCCGATTTTGGCCTGCGATGATGGGAAAATAACTTACGCTGACAATATCCCTGACTCAGACGGAATAGGAATAAATATAGGTCATGATTGGGGATTGTCTCAATACTGGCACTTGAGGTTATTGAGTGCCACGTTGGGTCAGGTAGTCAAACGAGGCGAAATGATAGGTCATTCAGGGCGCACCGGTTGGGCGACTGGACCTCATCTCCATTTCGGGACCAAGCGACCAGAAGATAGCCTTCCAGAGATGAGGGGATGGGCTAATCCTATAACATACATGGCCGAGACGCCGGCAGAGCCAGAACCCCCGCTTATTATTCCTCAGACTTATTTTGTTAGACCAGGTGACAGTCTTTGGAAAATCGCCACTAGGTTTTACGAAAATGGCATTTATTGGAAAAAAATCTATGAAGCGAATAAAAAGAAAATTCAGGATCCTAATAAAATTTATCCTTTCCAGAGGTTGTTGATTCCTTGAGAAGAAAAAATGGTCAGAAGGAAAAGGATAGTAAATCAGCTAACTCTTGAGGGAAAACTTATTTCGACCTTTGGCTCAATAAAGGAAGCGGCAGAGTTGACAGGGGTTCATAGAACTGGTATTTGGAGATGTTTGTCGGGGAGAGGGAAAAGGGGAGGGAATTTTCACTGGGAATATGCTGATGAAGGAGATCAACTAGGACCGCTCTTTCCAATTAAGGATGATGATGAACGGAATTTTTTTTGCCAGGGTTGCGGGCAGAAAACAGGACCAAGGCGAAAGTTTTTAGTTTGCGGAGAATGTATACAAAAATTAATAAGAATAAAGACCGGTCAAAGGCCCTCAGAAATTGTATTTATCTTGGTAGATAAGGGGGCTTTAACAGAAATAATGAAAAAAGAGCTGAGAGCTTTTACAAGGAAAAAATGACTAAAAAAGAGTACTTGGAGATTCTGTTAGAACTGGTAAAAGAGAAGATTAAGTACGCACTTGAGAGACAAGATACCTCATATATGAAGGGTGATTTAATGTATTGGAGAGATCTTAAAAAAACGATAAAAAAGGACTTATGACAAGATTTGAAAAATTGATGGCGACTTTAATTATAACCTTCATTATTGCGGTCTTGACAAACTGCGTGGTGTTAAAAAAGCACATGAACGAGTTGAGAAGGGTCGAAAACGCGATTGAAAAGGCGTCAACCCGGCCGATAAAAATTGAGTATAAAATGATTGAGTGAGAGGGGGTGAAAACGAACATGGCATTGATTAAATTGGCAACGGAAGATAAACCGTACCTAGTTAAAGAGTCTTACGTCACAATAAGAACAAGGCTGTTAAAGGCAGACGCTTTTATTGAAGCCACTTTTGGAGACAGAAAATTGATTATAAACAAGGGAGTAATTGAACAAATTACCTCTGAAAAAGTGACTCCTAAAGAAATAAAGGAGTTGGAGAAGAAAAAAATTAAGGGGGTGAAATCATGAGTAAAAAGGAACCAGAAGAAAAAGCGATAGTGAAATATGGCCCTGACCGGCTGGCTGAAAATGCTGGTGTTGGAATTAAAGGCGTGGACCCAGCCGATATTAGGCCGCCTCAGATATTATTAACTCAAGCACTGAGCGACCCTGATGACTTCAAAGACAAGGAAGGCAAACAAGCTGAAGTCGGTCAATTCTTTCATACCGGCCAGTTTAAGATTTATGATAGTTTTGAGTGTTATTTCTTATTTGCGGCGAAATCGAAGTATATTGATAAAAGGAAGCCAAAAGAAGGCGAGAAGGACCAGTACAAAGTCCTGGGGTGCTTGGTTGATGATATTTCCTTATTTGGGATGACTTTTAAAGCCTCGTCGCTCTTTGCGCTCTCTAAGCTGTTTTCCTCGGTGATATCTGGCAAGAGGCCCATGTACTCCTTCAGGTGTAAAATTGAAACAAAAATGGTGAGTGGAGAAAAAGGGGACTACTTTGTTCCCGTCTTGAGGAGTCTCTGGCCCGAGGACGATCCAGAAAAATTGATATTCCTTGAGGACATGGCTAAGAGCTTTGACGCTAGGGGACCAGAGGCAGTTGAAGAAGAAGAAGAAGAAATTAAGAGTGAAAGCGAGAGAGAAGAACCGACTCCATTTTAGAGACTAGAGAAGATGGCGAACGCTCCAAAAGACAAAATAATCAAACTATGGTACTTAAGGCCGTACGGATTTGGTTGGGCTGACTACAAAGGAAAAAAGAGAAATTATGTTGATTATTTCTTAGAGGATTTAGCGCTGATGATTGAGGAGCAGGGTAAATTAAAATCACTTGAGAGGTATTTAAGTCGAGGCAGGATAACTGCCGGCAACCGACAATAAAAAAAGCCGGCGACCCGGGCTAATTGCTTACGCAATTCGTAGAGATAAATCT